>CAIMWF010000122.1 GCA_903845055.1 uncultured Bacteroidales bacterium
AATTCATACCTGGCAGAGAACTCCACCGCGTTGTTCTGCCAGGTAATGTTTTTTAAAAAGGGGACCTGGTCGACCGCATAACCGGCATTGTACTGGTATTTGACATTATCGCCATGCTGCGCCAGGGTATAAGAGGCGTTGATCAATACCCCGCGCAACGGGTGCCACGACAGGGCAACGTAGATCTCCTGTGAATTTTCGCGCAGGTAACTGCCCAGCACATAATCGTTGGAGGAAAAGGTGGTGGTCGGAATATAGTGGTCGTAGGTCATCGGCTGGGTACGCGTATACTCAGCCGTTAAAATGAGGTTCTGAACCGGGAAGTTGCTCAGCCTGAAGCCGGTTTTCAGGCTGGTGAAGTTATGATAATCTTTCTTAAATACCCTTGCCATTTTCCATTCATCAATATACAGCGAAATATAAAGATGCAGGTGGCTGATCTGCCGGCTGCTGATGTTGAAGAACAACTGGGAGTTGGAGCCTGCATTGTCAACATAATTGTTTTTGGAGGCATCCACCGGGTTGTAAAACAAAAACGGGACCAGGTAGAGGGGATTCACATTGATGTCGCTGTATATGATGGAATTCCCCAGCGAAAAGTTGAACCCTCGCCAGGGCATGAAGGTATACATGTTCGCTGCGATATACTTGTTGTGCGTCACGATGCGGTATACGCCGGCGGTGTAATAGGAGCGGCTGCTGTCGGTGACATTCGAATTCAGCCACCCGTGCATGTAGTTGAAGTCGAACCATTTCACCGGGTTCAGGTGCAGCTGGATGTATGGAAAAGCGGGTGCCTTTCCCGATAAGATATTCGCTCCATGGTAGTTGTCACCCCAGGCGACCCGGTCGACCATGACGCCGATGGAGCCCCATTTTACCGAAGCCACCAGCCCCCCGTGCATTTCGGCAAAATCAACGCTTCCATTGTCATTGTACTTATATATCGAACCCGGTTCCATGGTAAAGTATCCCGGTTTGGCCATCGGAACACTCTCGTTGTTGTCGCGCAGGTTGGCGTAAAACCCGAAGTTTTTACCGATGTACCCGAACATGCTTCCTCCCCACCAGCGGTGGTACTCGGCAGCATGCTCGTTGGTCATCCACTGGAACCCGAGGATCGGCCGGATTGAAAATGTGAACAGCGAATCCTTGTAATGAAACCCCAGCGGATTCAGGGCAAACACCATATTCTCCTGTTTAGGAAACACGAAGTTCAGTTTGTAATCATAATCATCCGCCATCCGTCTCGCCTGCCCCGTACCGTGTGTTGTATCGTCCGTAATTTTTAATTCGTAATTTTTAATTTGCTTTTGATTTCCATCTAGTTGGAAGTCCCGCAGGTAGAAGGCCAGCTCCTTCCGTTGGCGCTTGTTGAGCAATTGGTTTGGGCTCCTGTTGTCAGCCCGCTTCACTTCGTAAAGTTTCGCGGCAATATAGGCCCTCGAATAGGGTTTGATCGCCGAATTCAGGGTGATCAGCCGGAGGTTCGCCATTTCGTCGAGGAATTCATAAATGGCGGTGTTGTTGATGTCTTCATATACCACCTGGGTATAACCGGGCAGACAAAACAGCAATAGAAACAGGATATATATTATCTTTCTCATTCTTTCAGTCATTGGAACGTCAAAAATACCAAATTTTCTTAAGGCTTAATCATAATCTTAGCTGGTGAGACCAGGAATCCGAAATTGAATTTCGAACTTTTGAAAGGGCATGGAAAAAAGGCAATAGGCAACAGGCAGTGGGCAATAGTGAAAAGGCAGCCGGCCGGTTACCACATAAATCGTAAATCGTCATTCGTAAATCGTAAATCAAAAAAGGTTTGCCAAGCGCAGGACCCGCATGAGGAAATTCACGTGAAGAAAATCAAGGAATGAGCGTTAAAAACTGCGGACTGTCCGAGGTGCGCAGCGCCGGGTTTCCGCAGTTTAGCGAGTGACGCAGATTTTTAGTGAATTTTCGTAAGCGGTGATTTTTCTTTGTTTCTTTCTTTTGATGGCAGCAAAAGAAAGAAAGGTAA
>CAIMWF010000123.1 GCA_903845055.1 uncultured Bacteroidales bacterium
ACGATGGTCTGCTGACCGGTTCCCGAGACGATCATGGTACCTCCCTCCCCGCGCGCGATGTGCATAGAGGCGAGCCCCGTGCCGTCGGAATAACCGTCGCGCCAGTATCCCTGGAGGAAAATGACCGAATCGAGCCGGCCGGCATCCATGACGAAGTATTTCCCGTTATTGCAGGCGATGGAGAGGTGGGTCCTGTTCCACTTCAGGATGACCTGCGAACCGAAAATCCCGCTGCCGTCATTCACCTTGTAAACGCCGTCCATCAGCAGTTTTGCCGATGATGACAAGGGATAGGTATCGCCCAGGATGGAATTGGGTCCCGCCGTGGGGATCGGCACGGTCGTATCCTTTTTGCATCCGGAAAAAACCAGGAAGAGCAAGGCTAAATATGTAATTTTTATCTTCATAGGATCCACATGAATGAAAGTTCAGGAATATGATAATAGCGGTTGAAGGTGGTGAAAAGCATCCAGGTAGGCCAGTAGTACTTTTCATAATTGTCCTTTAAGCCGAAGATAAACACATGGTTTTTCCACAACCGTTGTTCGAGGTAAAAACCAACGGTAAAACCATTATAGAAATTCCTCGAAACCGAGACTTCATTGCCTCCCGACGTTTCGGTCAGCTTTGCCACAAAAACGGCCTCCCCGCGGAGGGTGAAGGCCATCCGTTTGAGTTTGTACCCGACCGACAGGTTCGGGTAGTGCAGCCATACCTTCGCCCGGTTGTCGAAGCCGATCTGCCGCAGCTGCCCGTAAACCCAGGCAACATCCCAGCCGGCGTTGAAATAAAAATTCCGGTAGCCGTAACCGATGCGTGGACCCAGTGAAAACTGGTTGGACACGACGATGGTCTGCACATCGCCTTCCAGCGAAAGCCTCCACGGCAGCCCGAAGGTCATGTGAATGTTGACCAGTGGCGCCTGGATCGCATTTTCAAGCAGGTCCATCGGGGGTTTAACCATGAGCAGGCCGGCCGCGACCTGGAAACCCCATTGCCTGTATTGGTGCGGGAACCGCATACTGGGAGCGGTGATGTCAAAGGTATCGGCTGCATCTGCCTTCTGTGCCACCGAAGTTCCTGTCACCACCAGGAAGATGAACATGGGGAGCAGGGATTTCGGGATACTGCCAGGGGTAAATAGTGGCTTCATAAAGGTATGTTAGTGAACGGATTCGGATGATAAGGTTGTAAATTTAATAATAATCGGGAAATTCCTGAAAAAAACTGACCGGGTTGAGCATTTCCTTCCCCCTCCTTTTTTCTTAGGAATATATTTCTTTTTACTTTTACGGTCGGGGCGTCCTCCTGCACGGCCTGTACTGTATCGTCATCAGGCACAGGGTGGGCGCCCGGATTCATTCATATTGTATAAACAAATAAAACTAAAATATATGAAATTAGGAGCTTTTTCAGTCAGTCTTAGTGTTAAGGACATCGTGGTCTCGAAACAGTTTTATGAAACCCTCGGGTTCACCGTTTTTGCGGGCGACCCGGGGAAAAAATATCTTATCATGAAAAATGAGCAGACGCTCGTCGGGTTGTTCCAGGGGATGTTCGAAAACAACATTCTTACCTTCAACCCGGGTTGGGGCCAGGAGGCAGATGTCCTCGAATCATTCGATGATGTCAGGCAGATCAGGGATGCGATGAAAGCCGCAGGATTTCATCCGGTCTACGAGGCCTGCGACACTCCTTCGGGGCCGGCCAGTTTCATGATCGCCGATCCCGACGGGAACATGATCATGGTGGACCAGCATGTGTGACATTTACCTGTTCGCTGATCGAAAAGGCAACAGGGCTTCCGTTTTGTCACTTTGCCTTTCTTTCTTTACGTGAATTTCCTCATGCGGGTCCTGCGTTTGGCAAGCCTTTTTGATTTACGATTTACGAATGACGATTTACGATTTAACCGGGAGCAGGCGGACTACCTGCCTCTATTGCCTATTGCCTATTGGCCGGGGTAAATCACGAAGTCACCAAAATCACCGTTCCAGCAAGAAAGTACTACCAGTGTACTAACAAACCACTAAGAAACCAGATAAAAGTGGCTCGGATCTACATGTTTTAACATGTATTCAGCAAGAATGTACATAGAATCGGGAGGAATTCATTGAATTCGTGGGTGTTGGATAATGCAAATGAATCTAGAGAAATTTCCAGGGGGAAGGGAATTACCGGATTTCAGATTTCAGACATCGCATTTTTCCCCACCGTTTTGTATTTGAAAGCGAGATGTAAAATCTGAAATCTGAAATGTTTGACCTGGGACGGGGAGCATTCGCAAGCGGGCAGGCTTATGTTGCACTAAACAGGGCAACCTCTCTGGCAGGGCTGTTCCTAAAGAAAAGGATTCGCCTCACCGATATCTTCATCGATAAAGAGGTAAAGGAATTTGTTTCCACTTTCAACGATTTAGCGTTGATTGATGAGATTCTTAGCAAAGCGGGATATAGGCGCACCCCAGCACTAATAGGCTATAACCAGCTGGACAGTTTTAAGTTTAGCGATAGTTGATCATGTCATCGCCATGGTCTATGAACCCGACGAAAAACACTCATCTGTCCGATAACCTTTGTGAAATAATTCACGTAATAGTTGCTTTCGACGATTATTTCTTATATTTACTGGATTTTTAAAATATTTTTCACATATGCTTATTATCGATATATGAAAAAAACGCTCCTCATCCTTCCGGTTGTTCTGGCAGCCATTGCAGTGCATTGCCAGGACTGGAAGTGGCTCAACCCGCTACCTACGGGCGTCAATCTCAATACAGTGCACTTTACGAACCCGTTAAACGGGACAATTGCCGGCGATTGCGGCACCATACTGCACACAACAAACGGCGGCACTACCTGGAACTTCCTCCCCTCAGGTACAAGCAGCGACTTACGCGCCATGTGCTTCGCCGGGCAGAATTGCGGTTATATTACCGGGGATGACGGATTATTCCTGAAAACCACCGACGGCGGTTCAACCTGGAACACGCTGAATTCGATCACCTACCAGGGCATGCATGCCATCAGCTTTTTCGACGAGGACAGAGGAATTGCCGGCGGCGATTATGGCACGGTCGTCAGGACCCTCGACGGAGGGGCGACCTGGAGTTTCGCGGCTTATGCCTCCCCGCTTACCACTATTTCTTCGATGGCATTCCGGGATGCGAACACGGTGTTTGCATGCGGATACGGCGGGGTAGTAAAGTCCACCGACAACGGGGTCACGTGGACGACGGTCAACCTCGGGACAACTGCCTACTATCTTTTCCGCATCCGTTTCCTGGATATGGCCAACGGCTATGTGGTGGGATCCGATGGCTTGATCCTCAAAACTACCAACGGCGGGGACACCTGGACCCTGCAGCCAACACCGGTGACTGCGGCGCTCTATGACATTTCCTTCTGGAACTCCCAATCGGGCATTGCCGTGGGTGGCCAGACCGTGCTGACCACTGCAGACGGCGGAGCCACCTGGACCCAGCAGACCCTGCCGGACCTGCTGGGCCTTTACACCGTCAGTGCGAGTGGCACCGCGACCGCCCATTCAGTCGGTTATGCAGGGGCGTTACTGAAAAGCGACAACGCCGGGGTAAACTGGGTAAGCCAGTCTTCCGGACCGAGGACCGGATTTTCATCCGTTTTCTTTGCCGACGCCAACACCGGCTTCGCAGTCGCATGCAAGAACGGGCCATCCACCGAGATCTTAAAAACGGTTGACGCCGGAGAGCACTGGACTTCCCTGCCGGCCGGGACCACGAAATATCTTTCCGACATCTGCTTTCCATCCACCGAAATCGGCTACATGTGCGGCGATTCGGGGGTGGTGATGAAGACCCTCGACGGGGGTGCAACCTGGTCAGCCACCTCTGCCGGGGTGGACGCACCTTTCTATGCCCTTCATTTCCCGACCGACGACATCGGCTATGCGGTGGGTCCGTACGGGATCATTATGAAAACCATCGACGGAGGCCTGAACTGGGCCAGCCTGGTGTCGGGAACCACCTATTACCTGTATGCCGTTCATTTCACGGATCCCATGCATGGCATCGTCGCCGGGGGGAATATGGGTTATCCCCACAACGGTATCCTCCTGAAAACCGACGACGGCGGCATGACGTGGACCAACCATACACCCGGCCAGGCATTTATCATTTATTCCGTTTGGTTTACCAACCAGACCACAGCCTATACCTGCGGATTCGACGGGCAGATCTTCAAAACCACCAACAACGGGTTGAACTGGGCCATCACCACACCCTCCTTTGGCAGGGACCTCTATTCCATCCACTTTGCAGATGAAAACAACGGGTATGCGGTGGGTGTTTATGGAAGGACTGTGAAAACAACCAATGGCGGGAGTACCTGGTCCGAATTAAACCCGGTCACCGACGACCGTCTCCAATCGGTCTTCTTCACGGATGCCAATACGGGATATGCAGTGGGCTCGGAAATCGGTGGCACGATCCTGAAGACCACCAACGGAGGGGGATTCCCCGTGTCGGTTACAGAACCGGTTGCAACGGGTGCCACCTTTAAACTCTTCCCAAACCCTGTCAACAGCACAATCACCATTGAAATTCCGGAGATGATCGGAAATGCCGATCTTTCCGTAATGAATCTCAGCGGCCGGGTTGTTTTATCCCGCCCGATCACTGGCAACAAAACTCAAATTGACATCAGTACCCTCCCCGCCGGTGTTTATTTCGTGCGGGTGACGGGTGATAAAACAGTGCAGATGGGTAAGTTTGTGAAGCAATGATATTATCAGGGTACCCTAAAAAGCAAAACCCACGCTAAACGTGGGTTTTGAGATGATTTCGTGCCCGGAACAGGACTCGAACCTGCACATCCGTACGGATACTAGTCCCTGAAACTAGCGCGTCTACCAATTCCGCCATCCGGGCAATTCAATGTACGATGTAATCTGTACGAACGGGGGTGCAAAAGTAACAACATTTTCCGAATAATAAAATTTATTTCATCGCTGTTTTCATCTTGCTGTCACAATTCCCCGGCGGCGGCCTGCCATTTCCGGCGCCGCACCACCATGGATTTTGATGTATTCAGGATAATGCGTATTTTCGCTTCTGCTATTTTTCATTCACATGACCGAACCCATGATAAAATACATCCATACACTGGTCATCTTCGTTTTTTTCATCTCCACCTGTGTTGCCGCAGAAAAAAAAGACACGGCGAATGCCCCTCCCCGCCCCTTTCATAAAAATGTCATCAAGTTCAACCCGACCCCGATGTTGCTGTGGAGTTCGAAAAACCTGACATTCAGTTATGAACGCGTTATAAACCGCCGGCAGACCATGGCATTCACCGCTGGGTACCTTGAGTTCCCGGCATTGTTCAAGGATACCATTGCGAACCTCCTTTCAATTACGGGCCGCTCCAAGTGGGGCATCAACCTCGCCTTCGAATACCGTTTCTACCTCGCGAAACGGAATTCGCGTCCGGTTCCCGACGGGGTTTACCTTGCCCCGTTTGCCAGTTTCTACACCTATCATTTCACAAACAACGTGGATGTGCTCCGCACACAACTCGACAGCGCCGGGATGGTCAGGGGGAATTTTTACATCTATAACGTGGGCGTTGAGCTGGGCTACCAGTTTGTGTTCTGGAAACGGTTCACCCTCGACCTGGTGCTGATTGGTCCGGCGGTGAGCTATTACGGCGGAGGGGTGGATGTTACCGGGAATGTAAACGTGGAGAAACTGAAAGACTTCAATGCCGACCTTTACGCAAAACTAAAGGAAAAATACCCGATGATCGGCGATTTCGTGGTGAACAAGTCCTTCGGGCACAATGGGAAACTGGATCTCCTCAGCGTGGGGTTCAGGTACCTGGTGCAGGTGGGGGTGCATTTTTGAGTGACGAATGACGAATGACGAATGACGAGGTGACAGGGTGACAGGGTGACAGGGTGACAAGGTAACAGGGTTAGGCGTTGGATTTCATTTATTACGCTTCATGGTTACACACAG
>CAIMWF010000124.1 GCA_903845055.1 uncultured Bacteroidales bacterium
CTGCAGGAATCCTCCCTGCAACAGATCCGCGGTATTCTTGTCGAATTCGGAATTGATACAGTCGTGACCCCTCATGATATCCTGATGGAAATCATCACCCTTCTTCCCGAAAAGAAGGAGCATGGCAAACTGCTGATGCACCCTACAAAAGAGGACAACAACAAAAGGCACTACCTTTATGGATGTGATGTTGTGACTAAAAGGTTTGAAGAGGAATTTGAAAAGCAATTGAAAATTAAAAATTAAAAATTACCTGGTGCTCCCTAACTACCGGAATCATATATCCGGTAATAAAATCGTAATTCGTAATTCGTAAATCGTAAATCAAAATGAGAGAATTCTCCAGCATAAATGAGATCCTTGATTTCGCAATCGGGGAGGAACAGGCCGCCGTTGACTTTTACCTGCAACTTGCCGCACAATCGAAAAGTGGGCAGACCAGGAAAATCTTCCATGAATATGCAGAGGAAGAGATGCGTCACAAGGCAAACCTGCTAAAAGTCAAGGAACAGGGCACATTCCAGGTTCCCGATGAACAGGTCCGCGACCTGAAAATCGCTGATTACCTCGTGGATGTAAAGCCTTCGGCCAATATGTCGTACCAGGATGCGCTGATCCTTGCCATGAAAAAGGAGAAGGCCGCCTTCAGGATGTATTCGGCCCTTGCGGAACGGGCTGAAGATCCTTCGGTGAAGGCTTTGTTTCTTAGCCTTGCCCTGGAAGAATCAAAACATAAGCTCAGCTTCGAGATTGAATACGACGACATTATCCTGAAGGAAAATTAACCCTGGTTTTTCCCGGGGATAACAAATCCTTGAACAGGATGCGGACAAAAAAATCAGGACCGGACCCGTTCGAAAGATACTACCGGTATTCATGGCTGGTGGTGCTGGTGGTGCCGTTTTTGATCTACCTCTCCTCCCTTGGCCTCGGTTACGTTTATTTCGACGACGATGTCCTCGTTCTTGAAAACCAGTCGCAGATCAGTGATCCTGCCAACCTTGGAAAATTTTTCACGACCGATGTTTTCTTAGGCAAAACGGTTCCCTATTACCGCCCGTTGCTGAACATGGCATTGATGACCGGTGCGCAACTCAGTGGCACCAGCCCGAAAGGGTATCACCTGGTCAGCATCCTGGTGCATTGTCTCAACTGCCTGGTTTTGTTGTGGTTCCTTGGGCTGGTTGGATTTAGCAAGCCTAAGGCTTTTCTTGGGACGATTGTTTTCTCCCTTCACCCGCTTATCGCCAATGCCGTTTTCTGGATACCCGCCCTCAACGATCTCCTGATCACGTTGTTCGCGTTGCTCTCCTTTGCCAGCTTCATCAGCTTCGTCGACCGTAAGTCGTGGCCGGTCTTTTTTCTTCACCTGTTCAGTCTTACCTGTGCTTTTTTCTCCAAGGAATCGGCCATCGCCCTGCCTTTCCTTTTCCTTTTCTACTTCCTGCTGAAAAAGCAGCGTATCCCCGGGGTCAAAAAAGTGATCCTCTGTGTTTCCTGGCTGGGAATCATCCTGTTGTGGTTTCTCATGCGAAGAGGATCGGTGGGATTGCTCGAAGGAGGGGAACAGGGGGTTGGGGCCATTTTAAAAAATCTTCCGTTCCTGCCCGAGATTGCAGCGAGGTTCATCCTGCCGTTCAGCCAGCCCGTAATGCCTGTATTCAGCCTCTTTTACACCGTCGGCGGGGTCCTGCTTTTCATTCTCCTCACCATCCTGGTGCTGACTACCCGGCAAAAAACCAATACGGTTATCCTGCTCGGGCTGGCATGGTTCCTTGCCTTCGCCCTCCCGAACATGTTCATCCGGCAGTTTAACACGCCTGATAGTTTTGATTACCTCGAGCACAGGGCATGCCTCCCGTCGGTCGGCCTTCTGATGATCCTGCTTGGCCTCCTGCCCGAAGCCTGGGCCGATATGAAACAAAGGAAGGTCCGCATTGTTTTTGCCCTGGTTCTGGTGTTTCTCGGCACCTTTACCCTTGTCCAGGAGCGGAAATACCGGGATGGTGAGGCATTCTGGCAGTCGGTGTTGCATGACTCACCTGATCGCGCCTGGTTCCACCATTTTTATGGCAGGTATTATTTCAAACAGCAGAATTTTGAAAAGTTTGAGGATCAGTTGCTCCAGGCAGTGAGGCTGAAAGACTACGGAACCTTTGAATACAACCTGGGAATGATCGAACTGGTGCAACGGAAGAATTTTGAAGCAGCCTATGCCCGTTTTACCAGGGCCATCGCCATGGGAGAAACAAAACCCGACGTGCTGAAAAACTTTGTAAATCTATGCAATGAATCTTCCGTTGCTCTCTCAAAAAACCGCCAGGATACCCTGGCATCTGAACGGGTTCAGATGGCGTTGAATTATGATCCGGGGAATATTCCGGCCCTCATGAACCTAGCCCTGTTTTCGATCAATCTTGGCAACAACGCAAAAGCTGTCTCTCTTTGGAAGCATGTGACAGTACTTGATCCCTCCGTAACTTCCGCCTGGAAAAATCTTGCGGTCTATTATGCAGCAAACACCCGTTTCACCGATTCGGCAAGTTATTTTTCATCTCAATTTGCGCGGTACGGGGGAAACCCGGCCGAGATTGCCGTCACACCCAGGTAAATCATGGTGTGCCGGGGATCCCCGGTAAATGAAAAGTGGATTTTCTTTCTACATTTGTAGTCCAAAGAAGGGCTATGACGGTAAAAAAGCAAACCATGCCGCTTAAAAAGGGCATCAGCCGGAAACAGGCATCCAGTGCCGGTAGCACACCCGCTTTCCTGCAGCGAAACAGGGAACTGTTCCTCCTGGGGGTTGTCATCGTGGTGACCCTTTTCATCTATTTACCGGCATTAAACCATCGGTTCACCAACTGGGATGACAATGATTATATCACGGATAACCCCTATATCAAAACCTTGTCGCCGGCAAACCTGCACTACATTTTTACAAAACCCATCGCCCTCAATTACCATCCGCTGACCATGCTTTCGCTGGCACTCAACTACCGGGTGTCGGGCTCCGAACCCTTTTCCTATTTCATGGTCAACATCATCTTTCACCTTCTGAACACACTGCTTGTCTTTTATCTTGGCTGCCGTTTGTTTGCTCCTGAAAGGATACCGGCACTCTTTGTTGCCGCCCTTTTTGCCGTACACCCGATGCATGTGGAGTCGGTCGCCTGGATATCGGAGCGCAAAGATGTTCTCTATGCCTTTTTCTTCCTGGCTGCCCTGGTATCATGGATATTCTATATCAACCGGCGGAAATGGTTCTGGTACCTCATTTCCTTGCTGCTTTTCGCCCTTTCCGGACTGTCCAAGCCCTCCGCCGTCGTTTTTCCGGGCATCCTGTTCCTGGTGGATTATTTTTTCAAACGCAGGATGAGCATCCTGGCCGCTGCCGAGAAGATACCGTTCGTGGCCATTTCAATCGCCATCGGCCTCGCAACCCTCTCCGCCCAGTTGCATACGGCAGTGGCTGACCTTCAGCATTATAATTTCATACAGCAGTTCCTTTTTGCCTCCTACGGATTTTTTATCTATATCCTGAAGCTGGTTATCCCTTACGGACTTTCGGCCCTGCATCCCGTCCCCGTTTTTAATACCTCCCTTGACCTCCCCTGGATCTATTTTGCAGCCCCGCTTTTCGATCTTGTCATCATCGGGGCGGTCATCTGGTCCATCCGTTATTCGAGGGTGATTGTTGTTTGCTTCGGGTTCTACCTGTTGAATATCATCCTGACGCTCCAGTTCATGCAGGTGGGTAGCGCGGTCGCGGCCGAACGTTACACCTATGTGGCCTATATCGGGCTGCTGGCGGGTATGGCCTGGATCCTCGGCGAAATGATCAACCGTGAAATATTACGTAAAACATGGGTTTATCCGGCCTTGATCCTTTTTTTTATCACGATGTCGGTCATGGCCGGGCAAAGGGTTGCCGTATGGAAAAACAGCGGAACCCTTTGGTCGGATGTCATTGAAAAATACCCCGCCAGCTATACAGCCTACAATAACAGGGGCTATTATTATGTGCAGGAAAAGATGTACGACAAAGCCCTTCCCGATTTTACAAAGGCCCTTGATCTGCAGCCCGGGTTCGTGGATGCCCTGAACAACCGGGGCAGCCTTTACCGGTTGCAGAACATGCCCCGGCAGGCAATTGCCGACTACAACCGGGCCCTGGCAAAGAACCCTGACTATGTCAAAGCACTGACCGGCCGTGGCAATGCATATGACATGCTGAATAAACCTGATTCAGCCCTGGCCGACCTCGACAGGGCCTACGCATTGAATCCGACCCTGGCCATGTCGCTTGGTGACCGTGGTTCGCTTCTTTTCAGGCTTGGCAGGTTTGACAGTGCAGTGGAGGATTGCACCCGGAAGATTGCACTTTACCCGGACAATACCGCTGCCTACCTGAACCGGGCTGTCGCTTACAGTTCGCTGAAGAAATGGGACGAAGCCATCAGCGATTACTCCTTTGTCCTGAGAACATCGGCTGATAACCCCTCCATTTTTGAATGGCGCGGCGTCGCTTACCGGAGCATCGGATCTTTTCAGCCGGCCATCAGTGATTTCACCAGCGCCATCAGCCTTGATCCGGGCAAATCCTCGTTGTTTATCAACCGGGCAATGGCACTTCAGCAGGCCGGGATGACTGATAAAGCCCTTGAAGACCTTAAGATGGCGCGTCACCTTGGAGCGCAAGTATCTGATCAGCAGATTATTTTATCATCATCCCTCCCGGAGAAGAAGACAAAGAGGTAAAAAGTTGAAATTCTTTTTACATTTGCCATACAAAGTTTCATGGTATGAAGGTAAATAAACAAGCCGGCCCACCCAAAAAACGACCTGCCGGGCCGCAACGTGTGGCTGCTAAGGGAAAAACTCCGGGTTTCCTGGGGAAATACCGTGAAATGATCCTCCTGGCAGTTGTGATCGTTGTTACCGTCATCATCTATTTTCCGGCACTGCAGCATAAATTCACCAACTGGGACGACATTGACTATGTAACGGACAACCTGGTCATCAAAGCCCTCACCCCGGCAAACCTGAACTACATGTTCACAAAACCGCTGGCGACAAACTACCATCCCCTGACGATGCTTTCACTGGCCCTCAACTACCGGTTTTCGGGACTGGAGCCTTTCTCCTATTTCCTGGTCAACATCCTGCTGCACCTTTTCAATACCCTGCTCACCTTTTACCTGGCTTTCCTGGTGCTTGGCCGTAACAAACCCCTTGCATTGTTTGTAGCTGCCATATTTGCCGTTCATCCCATGCATGTCGAATCGGTTGCATGGATATCCGAACGCAAAGATGTTCTGTACACCTTTTTTTACCTGTCGGGGATGATATCCTGGATCATGTTCATCACCAAAAAGAGGTGGACATGGTACCTGTTTGCACTGTTACTGTTTGTCCTTTCGGGAATCTCAAAACCATCCTCGGTTGTATTTCCGCTGGTACTGCTGCTGCTCGATTATGTTTATAAACGCCGGTTCAACCTCCGTCTGATCGCCGAAAAGCTTCCCTTTTTTGCGGTCTCGGTTGCGATCGGGATCGCCACCCTCTATGCGCAGTTGCACTCGGCAGTGGCGCCGATCAACAATTACAGTTTTATCCAGCGGTTCCTGTTTGCCTCCTATGGTTTTTTCATTTACATTTTTAAATTACTGATCCCTTTCGGCATGTCGGCCCTGCACCCATTCCCGGTACTGAACAAATCACTGGGTCTTCCATGGATTTATTTCATCTCGCCTGTCTTCAACCTGCTGCTGATCGGTGCGGTAATTTACGCTGCCCGGTATTCCAGGATGTTGATTTTCTGCCTTCTTTTTTATTTCCTGAACATCCTGCTCACACTGCAGTTCATGCAGGTGGGAAGCGCGGTCATCGCCGAGCGTTACACCTATGTCTCCTATATCGGGATATTGATCGGGGCGGCCTGGCTGATGAAGGAGATGAGCAGCCGGCGAAAAATCCCGATGAGCTATTTTTATGTTCCCATGGTTTTATTTTTCGCAGCAATGGCCTTCCTTTCCGGACAGCGTGTCGGCGTATGGAAAAACAGCGAGACCCTGTGGACGGATGTCATTGCCAAGTACCCGGACAGTTATGATGCTTACAACAGCCGGGGTTATTACTACCTGAAGGAAAAGATGTTCGACAGGGCTTTACCCGATCTTTCAAAATCGATCGAGATGCATCCCGGCTATCTGGATGCCCTGAACAACCGCGGCAGTGTATACCGCATGCAAAACCAGCCACGGCTGGCAATTGCCGATTACAACACGGCCATCGCGATCGATTCGACCTATGTGCTTGCCATCTCCGGCCGGGGCAATGCCTATTTCACCCTGGGGATCCTCGACTCGGCCATGACCGATTTCAACAGGGCATTGCGGATCAACCCCTCCCTGTCCGTTGCCCTGGGAAACCGCGGGGCGGTCTATTTCAGAATGGGTCAATTTGACCGCACGATCGAGGATTGCACCCACGCACTTGCGATCGACCCGTTTTATACCGATGCCTGCCTCAACCGTGCAGTGGCCTATAGTTCAACCGGCAAATGGGACCTTGCGATAGCCGATTATACTTCGGTGCTGAACACCTATACCGGCAATCCCTCCATCTATGAATGGAGGGGAATCGCATACAGGAGCAAAGGTCAGTACCAGCAGGCCATCAATGATTTTTCGGCGGGGATCGAACTTAACAACCATATTTCATCCCTGTTTGTTAACAGGTCGATGGCCCTTCAACTGGCCGGCCTTCATCAAAAAGCGGTCGACGATATCAACATGGCAAAACAACTCGGAGCCAATGTTACGGAAGAATCCATGCTGGCAGCCCTGAAGCAAAACTGATCCATCCATGAAAGGAATCAACCATAACAGGAAAAGAAGATTACCCGGCAGTTCCACGGCACCGCGACAAAAACCAGCGACCCCGGTGAAGAACGTTAAGACGATTTCCGATAGCAGGGGAAAGGGTTACACCAGGCCATTGCTGGTAGCCGTCATCCTGCTGATTACCTTCGCTGCCTATTTCCCATCACTGAACAACGACCTGCTGAAAACCTGGGACGACCAGGCCTACATCACCAACAATACCCTTATCAAAACCCTTTCGGCAGAAAGTATCCTGAAAATTTTCAAAGAGGATAAAGGAATGTACGCGAACTATCACCCATTGACAACCCTGTCGCTGGCAGTCAACTATCATTTTTCCAAAGAGGAACCTTTTGGCTACCACCTTGTCAATCTCCTGCTGCACCTTCTGAATACCTTGCTGGTTTTTGTTTTCATCTATTTCCTGACCCGCAAAAACCTGGAGATCGCTGCGGTGGCTGCACTTTTGTTCGGGCTGAATCCAATGCATGTGGAATCCGTTGCCTGGATATCCGAAAGGAAAGATGTCCTCTATGCCTTTTTCTTCCTTGCCTCAGTGGTTTCTTACCAGCAGTTTCTAAGAAGGAGTGACTGGAAATGGTATGCCTTAACGCTGTTTTTATTCCTTTGTTCCATGCTTTCAAAAGCGATGGCCGCCAGCCTGCCGCTGGTGCTGATCCTGATCGGATTTATGGAAACCAGGCGTTGGAGCTGGAAGCTCTTGCCCGATAAGATTCCCTTTTTCATCATCGCCCTCCTCCTGGGACTTTACGCGATCAGGATACAGGCCGAAGGCAATGCCATCGGCAGCATCACCTTCCCGCTGGGAATGCGGATCCTCCACGCCTGTTACGGGTATGCCCTGTATATCCTGAAAATTTTCATCCCGGTCGGTTTGTCGGCATTTTATCCCTATCCCTATCCGCTGATCAATGCCTCCTGGATCACGAATACCATGCCACCGGTATTATACATCACCCTGCCTGTCACCCTGGTCATCTTCATTTTTTCATTATGGGCGCTTGCATCCGGTAAAAAGACCCTGCAGGCAGCCGGGTTCGGTTTGTTGTTTTATGGGGTGACCATTGCGATGGTACTGCAGTTTCTGCCGGTTGGCAGGGCCATTATGGCCGACCGTTACGCCTATATCCCATCCGTTGGACTGGCTTTAATCCCTGCCTTTATAGCAAGCCTGTTATATGCAAAAAAAAACTGGAGAACTCCTGTTATTGTCATGCTTGCACTTTATGCCGGATTCCTCTTTTACCAGACGCGCCAGCAAACCCGTTTATGGAAAAATGATGGTACCCTTTGGAGCAACGTGATCGACCTCTATCCTGCCGACAGCCGGGTGACCCTGGCCTACTCCAACCGCGCCCAGTACCTGCAGTCGGAGGGAAAACCAA
>CAIMWF010000125.1 GCA_903845055.1 uncultured Bacteroidales bacterium
AATCTAAATAAGACGGTTAATTTTATTCAAAATGTGAGTGAATACTGGATAAACGGGAGCATTGATGTAAAGAAGAAAATCCAAAGACTGGTGTTTCCAAGTGGTTTTTTGTACAATCCCGAAAATCGACAATATCTAACTCCTGAGGTCAATCAATTGTTTCGTGAAACATTAGAATTATCAAGGGTTTTAGAAGATGTAAAAAAAAATTCCCCACTGATTTAAGTGGGGAATCCGTCTCAGTACCCGGAGCCGGAATCGAACCGGCACGAGTGTTACCTCATTGGTTTTTGAGACCAACGCGTCTACCTATTCCGCCATCCGGGCAGGTGTTCCCATCCCGTTTCGTGGGGGGGGGGGGTGAAAAAGGGCAGGGGGCAAAAGTAGTACTTTTTTTTAAGGTGGCAATGGTTTATATGAAAGAAGGCATCAGCCATTGGGGAGCGGTAACCGGCAGGAGCGGGTAATTTATATCGGTTCTCTTTGCAAAGGGTTGGAGATTGATTTATATTTGCACAAAGTAAACCCCTTCCTCATGGCAGCAAAGATCAGCATCTTTTCGGGTTCGGCCACGGCCTACCTGAGCGAACAAATCGCCCAGAGTTACGGCGCCGAACTGGGCAAAGTCTCCGTGGTTAAGTTCGCGGACGGCGAGTTCCAACCCTCCTTCGAGGAAAATATCCGCGGTACCGATGTCTTCCTGATCCAGTCCACATTCCCCCCGTCGGACAACCTCTTCGAACTGCTGATGATGATCGACGCGGCACGCCGCGCCTCGGCCAAAACCATCGTCGCCGTGATCCCCTACTTCGGTTACGCCCGGCAGGACCGCAAGGACAAGCCCCGGGTGTCGATCGCCTCGAAACTGGTGGCCAACCTGCTCTCGGCCGCCGGGGTGAACCGCATCATCGCCCTCGACCTCCATGCCGACCAGATCCAGGGTTTCTTCGACGTCCCGGTCGACCACCTGTTTGCCTCCTCGGTATTCATCCCCTACCTGAAGTCGCTGCACCTGCCCGAACTTACCTTTGCCTCGCCCGACACCGGCGGGACGCGCCGCGCAGGATCCTACGCAAAATATTTCCACACCAACTTCGTCATCTGCTACAAACACCGGTCGAAACCAAACGAGGTGGCCAAGATGCGGCTGGTGGGCGACGTGAAGGGCAAGGATGTGATCATCCTCGACGATATCTGTGATACCGGCGGAACCATCTGCAAAGCTGCCGAGATCATCATGGAACAGGGCGCCGCCTCTGTGCGCGCCATGGTGACCCACCCGCTGCTCTCGGGCAATGCCGTGCAGAACATCGAGAACTCGGCCCTGCTGGAGATGATCGTGTGCGACACCATCCCGATCAGGGTCGCCAGCCCGAAAATCAAGGTGCTCAGCACCGCCGACCTCTTCGCCGAGGTGATCCGCCGGCTCAAACGCCGCGAATCAATCTCGTCGCTGTTCAAATTCTAAAGGAATTTTTCTTATCTTTGCAGCCCGAAAAACAAAGGCAGGAGCGTCGCTCCCCGCCCTTTGCCACGGCAAACCATTATTTACCTAAACAAACAAACTATGAAAACGGTATCATTGAGCGGTTCTCTTCGCGAGAACGTAGGGAAAAAAGATGCCAAGAAACATCGCAGGGATTTTAAAGTTCCCTGTGTGATGTACGGCGGAAAAGAACAGGTCCACTTCGTGGCGGATGAAAAATCACTGATGAAGGTGATGCACACCCCCGTGGCCTATATTTTCAAACTGAACGTGGGCGGTCACGAATACAGCACGATCATCCAGGATGTCCAGTACCACCCGGTCACCGACCGCATGCTGCATGTCGACTTCATGGAGATCCTGGCTGAAAAGCCCGTCACCATCGGCGTGCCCATCAAGGTCACCGGCACCGCCCCCGGCGTTCTGCGCGGCGGCAAGCTGATCAAGAAAATGCGTAAACTGGTCATCAAGGCGCTGGTTCAGCACCTGCCCGACGAGGTTACCGTTTCCATCGACGGCCTCGAAATCGGCGATTCGGTGAAGATCTCAGATATGAAACTCGAAAACGTACTGTTCCTCGACCCCGCCAGCAGTGTCATCGTTGGCGTTCGTACCGCCCGCGCGGTGGTTGAAGAGGTTGTTCCGGGCGCTGAAGGCGCTGCCGCAACAGCTGCTGCCGCCCCCGCCGAAGCTGCCAAGAAAGCCGAAGCACCCAAGAAGTAGACAACAGGCAATATTGGCCTGGTTGCATGATTAATAGTTTTTGCAAAGAAGGTGTAGAGCGACTAACTTTACACCTTTCTTTTTGAATGTAGCAATGCTGTAATGCAAATAAAGCAGACAATGCAATCAATGAAAAATATTAGCAAAATACGGGCACAAGAAATCCGTGCATTCCCTGCATTATTTGCATTCCCTGCATTATATTCATTAACTCCATTAGTTTAAAAGTGAAGTACCTCATCGTTGGCCTCGGGAACATTGGTGACGAATATGCCGATACGCGTCACAACATCGGGTTTATCGCCGCGGATGCGCTTGCGCTTGACTTCAAATCGGCTTTTACGGTCGGGCGGCTGGCGTCGGTGGCGCGCATGTCGCTCAAGGGACGCACGCTCGTGGTGATCAAGCCCTCCACTTACATGAACCTCAGCGGGAAGTCGGTCCGGTACTGGATGCAGAAGGAGGATATCCCCAAAGAAAATCTCCTGGTGATGGTGGACGATCTTGCCCTCCCCCTGGGGACGCTGCGGCTCAAACAGAAGGGGAGCGACGGCGGCCACAACGGGCTGATCAGCATTATTGAAACCATCGAAACCAGCGAATTCTCGCGACTGCGCATCGGCATAGGCAGCGACTTTGCAAAGGGCTACCAGGTGGATTACGTACTCGGCCGCTGGACTGCCGATGAGACAAAGGCGCTTATCCCCCGCATCGAAACAACCGTTGAACTGGTGAAAAGTTTCGTGCTCATCGGCGCTGAAAGGACGATGAACGGGTTCAATAAGAGGTAGCGGGGTATTGAGGTAGCGAGGTGGCGAAATTTTGAAATAACGAACATATAATTTCAAATCCAGCCCATGATCCAATAGTATCCGAGGGCCATCCACTCGCGGACGATCAATAATTCATAGTTCATCTGGGTCCAGAACTGGTAACGCAGGGTAATACTGTTGCCGACGTCGGGGATGAACCGGCGGCCGCCGAGCCTGCTGGCGGTAAAGGTCATGTCGGACTCGATATCCTGTTCAAAGGTAGGTAGTCCGTCGACCATAAGGAACCCGGCCTTATGGAAGGTGAGCACCGCGCGGAGGAGATGTTCGGGGGAAGTCACAAGTAAAAGTGACGAGTGCCGGATGACGAATGACGATTTTTTTTTCCGATCGATATTCGACATTCGACATTCGATATTCGATATTCTTTCAATGATATTCAGTGCCTGGGCTCTTGTATTTGTGCCGGCACTTTCGAGCACAATCCGGCCGGGACTTATGCCGCGCAAGATCAACTCCTTTTTCACGAGGTTTACTGAGCTGGAGGTATCCTTCTCAATCCCGGGAAGAGCGATGATGATGGTTGAGTGGCTGAAATAGCTTGCCACCCGTGCGGTGTACCATGAACGCATCAGGCCACTTTCACTGGGCATTCCGCCACCCCCCAGCAGCACGATGTAATCAGGCTGCCGGTTGATCCCCGCCTTTTTTGAACCGATGCCGTACCAGGTCCAGAAGGGGGCCGTGGTGAAGGCCAGGATAATTGCAATCACGGCCACGGCACCCGCCGCAATCAGTCCCCCCCGGAGTATCCTCCATGTTCTGTAAAAGATCTTGCGGCTCGGACTTTCCTTCATACCGGAAAAATAATTTCAAAATTTCGCTACCTCGCAATTTCGCTACCTCGCTACCTCGCTATTTTATCCCTGACAATCTCCGCTAACCTGCCCACCCCGATCCTTTCCTGCAGCATGGTGTCGCGGTCGCGGATGGTGACGGTGTTGTCTTCGAGGGTCTGGTGGTCGACGGTGATGCAGAAGGGGGTGCCAAGGGCGTCCATGCGGCGGTAACGGCGCCCGATGGTGTCTTTTTCCTCGTAATAGCAGCGGTAGTCGTTCTTCATCACATCCATGATCTCACGGCCCTTTTCGGCCAGCCCGTCCTTTTTGGTGAGGGGCAGCACGGCCACCTTGACGGGGGCCAGTTTTGCCGGGATGCCAAGCACCACGCGTTCGCTGCCGTCTTCGAGTTTCTCCTCGCGGTAGGCATGGCTCAGCACGGCCAGGAAGGTGCGGTCGAGACCGATGGAGGTCTCCACCACGTAGGGCACATAGCTTTCGTTGGTCTCCGGGTCGAAATACTGGATCTTGCGGCCTGAGAATTTCTGGTGGGCACTGAGGTCGAAGTCGGTGCGGCTGTGGATCCCTTCAAGCTCCTTGAAGCCGATGGGAAATTCGAACTCGATATCGGCCGCGGCATTGGCGTAATGGGCCAGCTTTTCGTGGTTATGGAAGCGGTATTTCGAAGCGGGGATGCCGAGGGAGAGGTGCCATTTCATGCGCTCCTCCTTCCAGTATTCGTACCATTTGAGCTCCTCGCCGGGTTTGACGAAGTACTGCATCTCCATCTGCTCGAATTCGCGCATGCGGAAGAGGAACTGCCGTGCCACGATCTCGTTGCGGAAGGCCTTGCCGATCTGGGCGATGCCGAAGGGGATCTTCATGCGGGCCGATTTCTGCACATTCAGGAAGTTGACAAAGATCCCCTGCGCGGTTTCGGGGCGGAGGTAAACCACCGAGGTGTCGTCGTTCACCGAGCCCATCTGGGTGGAGAACATGAGGTTGAACTGGCGCACGTCGGTCCAGTTTTTGGTGCCGCTCACCGGGCACACGATGCCGGCCTCTTCGATGAGGAGTTTGATGTCGGCAAGATCGTCTTTGCCGAGTGAAGCGTAAAACCGGGTCTTGATGGCGTCGATCTTCTCCTGGTATTCCTTCACGCGGGGATTGGTCTCCCGGTACATCTTTTCGTCGAAGGTTTCGCCGAAGCGGCCGCGGGCCTTTTCGACCTCCTTCGCGATCTTGTCTTCGATCTTCTGCAGGTGGTCTTCCACCAGCACGTCGGCGCGGTAGCGTTTCTTCGAATCGCGGTTGTCGATCATCGGGTCGCTGAAGGCATCCACGTGGCCCGAAGCTTTCCACACCGTGGGGTGCATGAAGATGGCGCAGTCGAGCCCGACGATGTTCTCGTGCAGCTGGGTCATCGCACGCCACCAGTATTCCTTGATGTTGTTCTTGAGTTCCACGCCGAAGGGGCCGTAATCGTAAACGGCGCTCAGTCCGTCGTAGATTTCACTGGAGGGGAATACAAAGCCGTATTCCTTGGCGTGTGCGATTATCTTTTTGAAGAGTTCATCGTTGGATGCCATAACAGTTCGTTTTGAAGGAGACAAAGGTAGAAAAATTCCGCTCCTCCTATTTGTTGAAATCGGGGACGGTCAGGATTTTGGTGGTGGGGAATTCGAATTTCTGCCCGGCAGCCCGCACCAGGATATGGCCGGGACGCTGTTCAACGGTAACGGCCATGTGCCGCGACCGGGCGATGTTGGCCAGGGTAATTGCCATTTCGATGCCGTCGCCGCGCTGGAAGTTGACCACTTCGTCGGGCAGTGCAAGGCGGTTGCCGTCGTATATGGATTCGTTGGGCCATTCCCGGAGCCGGCTGGCCACGGCGGTAAGGTCCATGTCTCGGAAGAGTTCGATGGAAACGGGGTTTCGTTCAAAGGCTGCTTTGAAAAATGGTTTCCAGTCGCATGAATCCATGAAGCGGCCGGCGTAGAATGCCATGTCGGCGATAAGCGAAGCGTGGCGCGAATCGCCGTGCCGGATGGCCGCCAGGGAGGCCATGATCTCTTCGCGGCCCTGGTCGGGTGTAAAGAGCACCGGCGGGGTGGGGATGAACTCCTTTTTCGGGGAGGGCAGGCGCGGCACGGTATGCATAAACTTCCTGAGGTCGCCCAGGAACTCTTCGTTGCCGGCCATTTCCGGGAACCTGTCCTTAATGGCCTGGATGAAATCGGTGTAAGCCCTGGTCTGGAAGAGGTCGTCGTCGGGCAGGATGGTGGCGCGTCCCTTGATCGGGATGGTATAGAGGTCCTCCTCGTCCATCTCGCAGAAAAGTTTGCGGTTGGTTTTGTCGCTGAGGCGGTTCTTGCTGCCGTGTTCGTATCCGTAGGCCTTCTCCAGGCGGATGTACCGGTTGGAGCCCTGGCATGAAAAGCAGATCTGGAACAATTTCTGGAAACGGCTGTAGTCGCGCAGGAAATTCATGAAAATTTCGAAGTTGACCGTTGTTTCGAGGAACTTTGAGAGTTTTTCCCTGAAGAGGTGGTATTCCTGCGGGTTGATGGTGGCTTCGGGGTACATCGAATGGATCCAGCCGGTGTTGTGGGCCACGTAGGTCACCTGTTCGTGCTCGAGCGCGCGGCGGGCGAGCGCGGTAAGCTCGGTGCCGTTGTACCACATCGACTTGGTGACGATGCGGCGGTTGTTGGTGAGCACCCCTTCGTCGACCAGGATGAAATTCTGCGAGTGGAGGGGGGTTCCCATCAGGAAGATCCGGTCGAGGGGTACTTCGGCCACGATGAAGAGCGCCGCGGCATACAGGCAGGCCAGCGACACGCATTCGCCGGCGCCGGCTTCGTGGTTGGACTTGAAGCGGAAGGCGTTCATGGCCTCCACGGTTTCGGTTTTCCAGTAGGGAATGATGTCGGAGTCGAACTTATCCAGCCCGAAATGGCGGCGGATGTCCATGTCGAAGTAATACTTGTCGCCTTCATAGCCGAAGAGAGCATTCGATTTCGAGAGCATGTCGATGTCGACGAACTCCCTGAAACGGTTAATCTCGGTCTGTTTATCGGTAAGTCCCCAGGTCTCGAGGTCTAGGTTGAAGTTGTAATGATCCATCACATATTGCTTCACCCGGTGGATCTTCTTGAGCGGGCCCATCTTCCTGATCCCGGCGAACCATGGATCGTCGCGCCATTTCCAGATTTCGGGCGAGAGGATGTTGGCCAGCACCAGGGCATAGAGGAGATCGGGGAAGATGAATATCTCCATGTCGCTCAGGGTGAAGGCGGAACTGTATTTTTCGAGTGTTTTGTTATCCATAAAAAGTATTTAAACCGGCGAATCCTTTAATGAAAGGGTGTTCTCTCCCTGCAAAGCACGCACAAACCGATAAAGGGGTGCAAAGTTACCAAAAAAGAAACGTTCATTGGGATTTACGAATGACGATTTATTGGCTGGCAGTCGGGCTGTGAGGTTTCTGTTGTTTTTTTTGCCGCTGGCAAAAACTTCAAACTTCACAAATCGTTGATCAATATTCGATATTCAAATAAAAAGGCCGTCCCGGAGTTGGGGCGGCCTTTATTTTGTCCGGCAAGCCGGTGTGATTATTCAACCACGAGTTTCACGATCTGTTGTGTTTCCTGGCTGTTGATGCGGATGAAATAGATGCCGGTCTTCAGGGAGGAGATGTCGAGTTTGTAATTGCCGTTGAGACTTACATGGGCAAGGTTCATCATTTCGGTACCCAGGGTGTTGTAAATGGTGATGTCGGCCAGCAGTTCCCTCGAGGGGATCAGTGTGATCTGCTGATGGGCGGGGTTCGGGAAAATGGTGATCAGGTGCGATATTCCCTTGTCCTGGATCCCTACGTGGCCTGCTGCTACGGCGACAGTATAGTCGCTGGTGAAGGAGCTGGAGCCGCAGGTGTTGTTGCTTTTAACCTTCACGCTTGCGGTGCCTGTATAAACCGGGTTCCAGGTTGCGGTTCCCGTGGTGGTGGTGCCGTTGATCGTTCCGGCTGCCGCAGGGATCACCTCCCAGGAATAGGTTGAAGCATAGGTCCCGCCCGAAGTTGTATAATCGGAGGTGGGGGTGGTTCCCGTCCACACCTGGGTAGGCCCAACCGGTATGCCAGGCACGGCGGGGATTTGCGGATCAACCGTAACAATGGCCGATCCGGTCATGAAATTGGTGCAGGTTCCGGATGCCGGGCTGGCCATTACGGTATAGGTGCCGGCGCCGGTCTGGTTGCCGAAGGCAAGGGCGCCGCCCGTTCCCGGGAGAATATTGGTGGTCGCGGTGTTGTTGAGGTAGAGGGTATAGTTGGTGCTGGTCTGTGAACCGCTCAGCCCGACCGGCATCCCGGTACCGCCTGTTGCACAATAGTTGCCGCCGCCAGTGGTGGTAAAGGCCGTTGGGCCCTGTACCACGTTGATCGAAAGCGGGGTGGACCAGGCGCCGTCGCAGGCACCGTTGAGTCCTTTAACCTTGAGGGTGGCCGTGCCGGTGAAGGTGCTGCTCCAGCTCACGTCGGCGGTGAGTCCGTTGGTGAAGATGCCACCAGCGGTGGGTGGAAGCAGTTCCCATGAATAGAGTGTCGCATTGGTGGCCCCGGTGGTGGCATAGGTCACGGTGCCGGGATTCATGCACAGGTTGGTCTGGCCTGTCGGTGTGGCAGCCTGGAGGGGCAGTGCGCTGATGGTGATGTTGAGGAATGGGGTCCATGGGCTGTTCCCGCAATTGTTCACCCCTCTTACCTTGAGCTGGGCGATGCCGATGTAGGTGTTGTCCCAGTCGATGGTGCAACTGTTCCCGTTGTTGGTAACAACTCCTGCAGCGGGTGGCTGCAGGTCCCAGATATAGCTGAGGGTGTTGGCTGCGCCGGTGGTCGAATAGGTCTGGTTGGGCGGGTTGACACACAGGGCATCGGTCCCGATCGGGGTGGTAGGTGCGGCAGGTGTAGTGACCGTAGAAATGTAGGCGGACCTGGTCAGCGAGCCTGCGGCGTTTCCTGCGATGTTGTAAGCGTTGAGGGTGGCGTCAAATGTGCCTACGGTATTGTAAACAACAACCGGGTTCTGCAGGGTGGATGTGTTGGGTGTCCCCCCGGGGAAGTTCCAGTTCCAACTGGTGGCACCGGTTGACTGATCGGTATAATTCACGGTGAGCGGGGTGCAGCCGCTGGTGGGGGTTGCGGTAAAGTTGGTCGGCAGGGGGAGGTAAAGCGCGTTGAGCATCTTCTTGGCCCCGTTGAGGCACTCCTTGGTGGTGAAATCCTGGACAAAGGCGATCAGTTCGCAGTTGTTGGTGACCCAACTGGCGTTCTTGGTGAACGAGAGGTTGAGTACAACGGTGTTGCCCGAAGCAAAACTGATCGCGGTACCATTTTGGTCGGGGACCATCAGCCGCTCGGCGTTGTTGATTTCGGTCTGGCCTTCCCAAGAATATGGGATGTTCGATTCGGTAAGTACCAGCTGTGCCTTCAGGTTGGTGCTGGTGATGGCAGCCACCTTGGTGATGGTCAGGGTGATATTGTAAACGTTTCCCACGTTGCTCCCCTGCATGTCGATGGTTAGGGGCGACTGGATGGCATACCGTTGCTGGTAGAGCGGGAGGTACTGGGCGTACATGCTTGCGGTGTTGCTGCCGCCGACGTAGTTCAGGGTGCCATCAAAAAAGGCGGTGGGA
>CAIMWF010000126.1 GCA_903845055.1 uncultured Bacteroidales bacterium
CGGGGAAAAAGATCCCTGTCATGAACCCTGCCATCAGCGCTGCATGAATGAGCCAGGTAAGGGCACCTGTGGCGATGACAACCGGTTCGCGGTAACCGCGGCTTTTTGAGACCCAGCGGATCCGCTGCTGGATGAAACCGCCAAGGAAAGGCTCCGGTTCAGTGGTGACCACCGCCTTCACATCGAAGTTGAAGCGGATGGCCTTTTGCCCGTATCGTTTGCCGACGGCATTCATCAGGAACTGGTCGTCGCCGGAACCATACCTGAGGCTGCTTTCATACCCACCGGTTTCGTTAAAGACATCCCGTCGATAAGCCAGGTTGGCGCCGTTGCACATCACCGGGGTGCCCAGGCTGGCCGAGCCGGCCGTTGAACCCATGATCCCCGTGAATTCAAGTGCCTGGATCTTCTGCAGCAGGTTCGCCGCCGGGCGGAGGCACACCGGCCCGAGCACCATCTGCGTGGCACCGCCGGAAAAGCAGGCGGCCATGGAGGTGATCCACGATGGGCCGCGGCGGGTATCCGCATCGGTGCACAGGATCACCTCTCCCGTTGCCTTTCCGATCGCGCGCGCGATGGCCCGTTTCTTTCCCGGACCGGCCCCTGCCTGCGGGAAAACAAGCACCAGCGGGAAAGCTGGAAAATCTGCCAAAAAGGAGGATGCCAGGGCCATGGTATTATCTTCCGAAAAATCGTCTGTAACGATCACCTCCAGCCGGCCGGCCGGCCAGTCCTGTCCGCGCATCTCCCCGAGGATGGAACAGATGTTCCCGGCCTCGTTCCTCACGGGGATGATGACCGACACCAGGCCAGGCAAATCCCCGTCAGCCGCAACCGGCTTTCCCCTGGCAACAGACCTGCCGGTCTTCAACAGGCCGATGGTGAAAGCGAGGATCAGGCTGCCGTAGAGAAAGGAGAGGGAGAGGAGGAATGCCATGGGGAGGAATTTGTTGACAAGTGACGGGTGACGAATGGATTTACGATTTACGAATGACGATGTACGATTTGGGGTGTGAAACGGCTATTACGTTTTTTCACAAAGTTATAAATAAACGTGACCCTAACTTTTCGTCACTCGTCATTCGTCACTCGTCATTTCTTCTGAAGAACTTCAGTCTGAACACGAACACGGTTCCGATGAGGGCGGGGAGGCCGAGATTGATCATCCACAGGATGGTTGAGGCGGCAAAGATGCCGAGGTTCACCTGGGTTCCCGCCATGGAGTTTTGTCCGAAGTAGAGGCCGAAAAAATAGAGGGCAACCGATCCGCGGATTCCAAGCTCCGTGAGGGCGATGGTGGGGATGATGGCCATGATGAAATAGGTGAGCGCGATCAACATGATGCCGTTCGGGTAAGAAATGTTAACGTTGAAAAGGCGGAGCAGCAGGTAGAACTGGGTTGAAAAGACCAGGTAGCGGGTCAGGCTGAGCAGCATTACCCGGAAGAGTTCGCGGTTGTGGTAGAAGGCGAAAACCCGAAAAAAGCGGCGCAGCTTTTTAAGCCCGTTTTTCAGGATCTGCTGTTTCAGGGTGGTCAGGAAGGAGAGGTTGAAGAACAGGGCAAGGAGCAGCAGGTCCATGGTTGCCACGATGGCGACGATTCCCATATAAAGGTAACCGTGGCTGTAAATGGTTCCGGGCATGTGAACGGGGATGAAAACCAGCAGGGCCAGGGAGCCGGCGATGATGGTGATCATCAGCTGGCTCAGGCTGCCCACGATGGTGATGAGGATCCCCTCGATGTGGCTGGCCTTGTCGAGGAAAAAGACCCTGCCGAAGAATTCGCCCACGCGGTTGGGGGTGAAGGAACTGATGCTGATACCCGTGAGCACCGCCCGCAAGGATTTGAAAAAACCGACCTTTTCAACCTTCCCGATGAGGTATTGCCACTTGACCGCCTCGAGGCTCCAGTTGATCACCATGAGGAGGAGGATCGCCGCGATAAGATACCGGGATCCCGGTTTTAAAAATTCCTCGTCGACCGTTTTCAGCAGCTGCGGCAGGTTGGTTTTCTGGAATACCTGCTTATAGATGAAAATATAGGTGACGACAAATATCGTTGCCTGGAGGAGGAGGTTCTCTATTTTGCGTAATTTTGACAGCTCTTTCATCAATCCTTATGGCAAGCGAACGTATTATATTAGGCATCGATCCCGGTACAACCATCATGGGCTACGGGGTGATCAGCATCACCGGGAACAAACTCAGCATGCTCGCGATGGGGGTGTTAAAATTAAATAAATACGACGACCATCCCATGCGTCTGAAAATTATTTTTGAACGGATGATCTCGCTGATCGAACAGTACCACCCGGATGAACTGTCGATCGAGGCTCCCTTTTTCGGAAAGAACGTGCAGTCGATGCTTAAACTCGGCCGGGCCCAGGGTGTCGCCATCGCGGCGGCCCTCTCCAAGTCGATCCCGATCTTTGAATATTCGCCCCGGAAGATCAAGCAATCGATCACGGGCAAGGGTGCTGCATCCAAAGAACAGGTTTCGGCCATGCTCACCCACCTGCTGAAGATCACGGAACTCCCCGAAACCATGGACGCCACCGACGGTCTGGCTGCAGCCGTTTGCCATTATTTCCAGAATAATGTTCCTGAAACCGGTAAAAAATTCACGGGATGGAAAAGTTTCCTGACGGCAAACCCAGAAAGGATGGGATGACCCTTCCCCCGGAGGCTAATCTTTCATTATATTTTTCCCTGCCAACATATAATTCTGACAGCGTGATTCCCTTTTCTTGTATTTCCTGTGAAGCAACAATGAAGGATAGCAATTTTCCTCCTGAATACTTAACCTGGAATTAACCACTCTGTGGCACTCAGTGTGCCCTCTGTGTCTCTCTGTGTAACAAATAAATTACATGGAGGTTCACAGAGATTTAGAGAGAACCACAGAGATGAAAAACGAAATGATGTGTATAAAGAGTAGCCTTATCAGGGGTGGAAAGTTGGGTTACATGAGTTTCTGGTAAACCATCCACCAGCGGTCGGGGATGTCGTTTTCGCAGGCGGTCTGGTAGTCCCTGTAAGAGCAGGGCACCAGGTAGTGGCGCTCATATTTGATCCGTTGTTCCATGGGCAGGGGGATCTCCATCCACCAGCGGTCGGTCTTTTTGCTTTTATAGAAGACAATCTCCTCTTTGTGGTCGCTGATGCTGACGCGGTATTTGAGATAATCCTCCTCCCGTTTAAAGGGGAAGTCATTGGCCCTGCCGTAATAGCCGTCGATGAAATACCAGATCATCTGGGCCACGAGGTGGGAGGTTTGGCCGGTAGGGTCGAAAGCCGGGTTCACCTCGTAGAAACCGATGGAGGTAAGCTTGTCGCTGAGACCAGCGTAGCGGATGATCTGGCAGGCCTCCTCACCGTAAAAGCCGTTGGGAGAAGCATTCCCGTTACCGGGGGCGTCGGAGTTGCGGATGGCGGTTATATCGACGCTGAGCATGTCGGCATTGCGAACGATGGGTTCGACCTCCCCGATGTTCTCATGCACGATTCCCAGCCGGTAGGTGTCGAAGAAAAGGTTCTTCATCAGCTTCAGGGCATCCTGGTCGACGAAATAGGTCTGGTAGCCGATATTGGCATAATTGAACAGGTAATTTGGCTGGTTCAGGATGATGCTGCTCAGGTATGACTGGGCGCCCAGTTCCTGCTCCGACCGGCCAAGGTCGAAGGTGGGGTCGATGGCGACGATGTTGATGATCTGCCCGAGGCTCTGGTAGGCCTGGTAATTGGCAAAGGTCATGTCCTGGCTACCGCCCAGGATCACCGGCACCACGTTGTTGCTCACCAGTTCGGCGACAGCTGAGGCCAGGGCGAAATAGGTATCGGAAACCAAATGGCCGGTCCTGATGTTGCCGAGGTCGACCAACTTGTTGGGATGCGGCCCGGCATTTAGTTTGTAGAGGTATTTGCGGATGACATCGGGGGCCAGCCCGCATCCAGCATTGTTGACGGCATTCCGGTCGTCGGTCACCCCGATCAGGGCGATGTCGAAGGTGGTGAAGTCGGGAAAATCGGCGGCATCGGAGTAGATGCGGATCATGTTTCCCAACCGTGCCTGCCCGGTGGATTCGCCGGTGCCGGGGAATTCACGCAGGTCGATGGGTTCCAAAAAATCAGAAATATCCATGGGACATTACTTTTTTTTCTTTGATTTAGATTTTGATGGCTGTGTTTCGGCGATGATCGTCCGGCAATCCTCCAGGGTAAGGGCTTTCGGGTCCCTGCCCCTGGGTATCTTGTAATTTTCCTTGTTAAAGGCGATGTAGGCTCCGTAACGGCCGTTGAGCACCTGGATCACCGTTTTGTCCTCGGTAAATTCCTTCAGCACCTTCTGGCTGTCCTGCTGCTGCTTGGCCAGGATGATCTCGATGGCCCGGCCGAGTTCGACCGTGAGGGGATCATCGTCCTTGGGCAGGGAATAAAAGAGCGATTTATGGCGGATGTAAGGTCCGAAACGTCCGATGGCGACAGTTACCTCGGCGGTTTCATATTCTCCGATGGAGCGGGGAAGCCTGAAAAGTTCAAGTGTTTCTTCGAGGGTGATGGTTTCGATGCTCTGACCCTTTTTAAGGGAGGCAAACCTGGGCTTGGCTTCGGCTTCGGCATCGCCGATCTGGGCCATGGGGCCATACCTGCCGATCTTCACAAATACATTCTCATTGGTTTTGGGATCTTTCCCAAGGAGCTTTTCGCCGCTCACCTTGCCGGTATTTTCGAGTGTCGCTTCGATCTGCTTGTGGAAGGGGAAATAGAACTCGCTGATCATGTGGTTCCAAACCATTTTTCCCTCGGCGATGATGTCGAACTCCTCCTCCACGTTGGCGGTAAAATTATAATCGAGGATGTTGTTAAAGTGTGTGACCAGGAAACTGTTCACCAGGGTGCCTATGTCGGTCGGGAAGAGCTTTGATTTTTCGAAGCCTACATTTTCCGACTTTACCTCTTCGCGGATCGATTCGTTGCGGAGGGTGACCATGGTATAGGAACGGATGATCCCGGGACGGTCCTCCTTGACGACATAGCCGCGTTTCTGGATGGTGGAGATGATGGGGGCATAGGTGGAGGGACGGCCGATGCCGAGTTCCTCCAGTTTCTTCACAAGCATCGCCTCGGTATAGCGGAAGGGCTGCTGGGTATATTTTTCCTGGGCGTTCATTTCCGAAAGTTCCAGGGTGTCGCCGGTATTCATCAAGGGCAGCATCCCCTCCTCGCCGTTCTGTTCTTCGTCGTCGGTCGATTCCATATAGACCTTCAGGAATCCGTCGAACTTGATCACCTCCCCGCGGGCGATAAACTTTTCGTTGGCGGTCGACACCCTGATGGTTACATTGGTTTTTTCAAGTTCGGCATCGGCCATCTGGGAGGCAATGGTCCGTTTCCAGATCAGTTCGTAAAGCCGTTTATGCGATTTGTCGCCCTCGATGGTCCGGTTGGTCATGTATGTGGGGCGGATGGCTTCATGCGCCTCCTGGGCGCCTTTTGACTTCGTCGTGAACTGGCGGGTTTTGACATACTCGGCGCCGAAAGAGGAGGTGATCTCGGTGCGCGACATGGCAAGGGCCATATCCGACAGGTTGACCGAGTCGGTACGCATGTAAGTGATCTGTCCCGATTCGTAAAGTTCCTGGGCCACGCGCATGGTATTGGCAACCGAAAAGCCCAGTTTTCGCGATGCCTCCTGCTGCAGGGTGGAGGTTGTAAAGGGCGGTGCCGGTGTTTTTTTCGTGGGGCGGGTATCGACCTCTTCAACGGTGTAACCAGCTTTGATGCATTTCTGCAGAAAGGCAACCGCCTCCTCCTTTGTCTGGAAACGCTTGTTCAGTTCGGCTTTCACCGGGCTGACCTTTGACCCGTTCGACAGCAGGAAATCGCCGACAATGCGGAAGGCGGAGGTGCTCTGAAAGGTCTTGATCTCCTCCTCGCGTTCAACAATGAGGCGAACTGCAACCGATTGCACGCGGCCGGCCGAAAGGGATGGCTTGATCTTTTTCCACAGGAGGGGGGACAGTTCAAACCCCACCAGCCGGTCGAGTACCCTGCGCGCCTGCTGCGCGTCGACCAGGTGCTTGTCAATGGTCCGGGGATGCTCGATCGCCTCCTGGATGGCCGTTTTGGTGATCTCATGGAAAACGATGCGCCGGGTGTCCTTCTCATCAAGGCCGAGGGCTTCGATCAGGTGCCATGAAATGGCCTCTCCTTCACGGTCCTCGTCAGATGCCAGCCATACACATTCCGATTCCAGGGCAAGTTTTTTCAACTCAGCCACTACCTTCTTCTTTTCCGGAGATATGATATATTTGGGAAGGAATCCATGCTCAATATCAACGCCAAGATCTTTTTTTGATAAATCAACCACATGTCCCATGCACGATCTTACCGTAAAATCCTTCCCCAAAAAACCGCCGATGGTTTTCGCTTTGGCCGGAGACTCAACAATTACTAAGTTCTTTGTCATTCAAATACCCTGTTTGGTGTTCTAAATCCGTTGCAAAAGTAAGACAATTAAGTTAATCCTTACCTTTGCACCTCTTTTTTTGCTTTATCGGTCGGGTGACCAAAAGGTAATACATCAACGTGAAAAAAAATAAAAACATATATATCGAGACCTACGGATGCCAGATGAATTTTTCTGACAGTGAGATTGTTGCTTCCATATTAACGGAGAACGGTTACGATCTGACAACCGAAATCAGCAGGGCTGACATCATATTCGTGAATACCTGTTCCATCCGCGAGCATGCCGAGGAGCGCGTCAGAAAACGGCTGCAGTTTTTCAAATCGCTCCGCAAAAAGAGTCCCGGTCTTATCATCGGGCTGCTGGGCTGCATGGCCGACCGCACCAAAACGGCCCTGATGGAGGAGGAGCAGCTGCTCGACCTGGTTGCCGGCCCCGACGCCTACCGGCACCTGCCGCAGTTGCTTGGCCAGGTCGGTTCGGGACAGAAGGCGATCGACACCATCCTCTCGGCCGACGAGACCTATGCCGACATTACACCGGTGCGTTACGACTCCAACGGGATATCCTCCTTCATTTCGATCATGCGGGGATGCGAAAACTACTGCTCCTACTGTGTCGTCCCGTCGACGCGGGGACAGGAACGCAGCCGCAGCGCCATGACCATCGTGAACGAAACACGCGACCTGTCTGAAAAGGGATTCCGGGAGGTGACACTGCTCGGGCAGAATGTAAATTCCTACTGCTGGGAGGAGGATGGGGAGAAGATCACCTTCACCGGCCTGCTCGAAAAGGTAGCTGCCGTAAGCCCGCTGATGCGCATCCGGTTTGCAACCTCGCATCCGAAGGACATGCCCGATGAACTGCTCCACACCATTGCACGTTTCCCGAACCTCTGCAAGTCGATCCATCTGCCGGTGCAGTCGGGCAGCAACCACATGCTCGGCCTGATGAACCGCAAATACACCCGTGAGGTGTATCTCGACCGTATCCGGGCCATCAGGGAGATCATCCCGGGCTGCGCCCTTTCAACCGACATCATTGCCGGTTTCTGCGACGAAACCGAGGCAGACCACCAGGAAACACTGTCGCTGATGGAGGCCGTCGGTTACGATGCCGCCTTCATGTTCAGGTACTCGGAGCGCCCGCAAACCCTTGCCGCCGACACCCTGAAGGACAATGTGCCCGACGCGGTCAAAGAGCGGCGGCTGAAGGAGATCATAGACCTGCAGCAAAAACTCTCACTGGCCCGGAACCTGGAGGTGGTAGGGAAAACCGTCGGGGTGCTGATCGAAGGACGGTCGAAAAGATCGGAAAACCAGTTTTTCGGGCGCACCTCAACCAACAAAGTGGTGGTATTCAACAAAGGTAATTCTCTTCCTGGTGAATATGTAAATGTTATGGTAACTGGCGCTACTTCAGCTACTTTACTTGGCCAGGTTGTTGATCTGAAGGAATAAACAGTATTTCGGGGTCATCGTGATTCTGAGATTTGAAAAAAAAACTTAACTTTGCCGGCTCAACTATAGGATCATATGAAACAACCATTTACGCGGGTGATAAACCTCGCGGCCATTTTTTTTATCATCGCCACGCTTTTTTCTTCCTGCGTTTCCCAGAAAAAGATCAAATATCTTCAAAAACAACAGGAGACCGATACCATCACGTTCCATTCAAACAAACGCAATGTCGATTACAAGGTTCAGCCCAAAGATAACCTGTACATCCGTGTCTTCGCCCTGGATGAAAAGGCCTTCAGTTTCTTCAACAAGCAGTCGGGGTCCAATGCTTACAGCGATTACGCGACCGACGCCACGATCTACCTGAACAGCTACAGTGTGAACAACGATGGCAACATCGACTTCCCCATCGTCGGCAACGTGTACGTTCGGGATATGTCGGTCGAACAGATCAAGAACATTCTCCAAAAGCTGATCAGCGAATACCTCAAGGAGATCACCGTTGTCGTTAAAATGGTGAATTTCAAGGTGTCGGTGCTGGGCGAGGTGACCCGGCCGGGTGAACTGACCATTTACAAGGATGACATCAACCTCTTCGAGGCGCTTTCGCAGGCGGGCGATCTCACCGAATTTGCCAACCGCAACCGGGTGGCCCTCATCAGGCAGTCGAAGGGAGGATCGCAGATCCATTACCTCGACCTGACCAGCGACAGGGTGCTGAACTCCGACTATTACTACCTGCAGCCGAATGACATCATTTACGTTTCCCCGCTGGGATACAAGCGGTGGGGACTGGGCTCCACCTTCCCGTGGGCCGTCGTCCTTACATCAATTACCACCGCGTTATTGCTGATCAATTACATTAAAATAAAATAATTTTTCCCGTGAACGATAACCTACAGGATTTCAATAAGCAAGAACAACCGGTCGATTATAAGGTCATCGCCTTTAAATTTTACCGTTACTGGTATTTTTTCGCCGTGACCATATTCATTGCACTTATCATTGCTTTCATATTTAACAAATATACCAGTTCCATTTTCGAAGTGAAGACCTCCGTGCTGGTCAAGGACAAATCGGAAAACAAGATCAACCCCCAGGACCTTCTCGGGATGGGGCTGTTCAACAACATGCAGAACCTGCAGAACGAGATCGGGGTTTTGTCGTCGTACACCCTCTCCTACCGCACGGTAACGAAAATCGGGTTCGAGGTCAGCTACACCGTCGAGGAGAATTTTGTCACCAAGGAGCTTTACAAGGATTGTCCTTTCAGGGTGATCATGGACACCTCCTTTCCCCAGCCGGTGAACCTCTGGTTCAAGATCTTCCTGGTTTCAAAAAACAATTTCAGGATCGAGACAAAGGATGAAGCGATTAAGTTTTACAATTACTCGAAGCGGAAAACGATTGAAGGGCGCAGCGAAAAAGTTTCGATCGACGGAACCTATGATTACGACCAGGAGATCAGGACCGACCAGTTCAAATTCAAGGTGGTTCTGAATGACAATTTCGATGAAAAGAGGGACTCGAAACGGACCTTTTCGTTCAGCTTCAAGGATTATGACGCGCTCGTGACCGAATACAAATCTTTCAACATCGAGCCGATCAACAAGGAGGCTTCGATCGTCGAGATCAAGCTGAAGGGGGGAAATGTTGACAAAATGGTAGACTTCCTCAACGCGCTCACCAAAGAGTACCTTGCAAAAGGCCTGGAAAAGAAAAACATCGTGGGCACGCGCACCATCTCCTTCATCGACAGTGAACTCCAGGGAATCACCGATTCGCTGAACACCTCCGAAAAGGCGCTGATGGTTTTCAGAACCAACAAGGAGATCATGAACCTCGACGACGAATCGAAGCAGGTTTTCCTCAAGATGATGCAACTCCAGGATGAAAAGGCCATCCTGCTCGTCAAGTCGAAGTACCTCCAGAACATGAAGGAGTACATCGAACAGAACCAGAAGCTCGACGAACTGATCGTTCCCGCCTCCATGGGGATCGACAACACCGTTCTGAACGACCTGACGATGCAGCTCACCTCGCTCTACATGAAGCGCACCGAGACTTCGCAGTATTCGAAATCGAAGAACCCGAGCCTGATGGCGATCGACCTGCAGATTGCCACCACCAAGAACGCCCTGTACGAAAATGTGAAGAGCGCGATCAACTCGAACGACATCGCCCTCAATGAGGTCAACAAGCGGGTCGAGACGATCAACTCCCGCATCAGCATCCTGCCCGAAACGCAGCGTGTACTCTTCGGCATCGAGCGCAAATTCAAACTTACCGACGCCATCTATACCTACCTTCTCCAGAAAAGATCGGAGGCGCAGATCACCCTGGCGGCAAACCTCTCCGACAACGAAGTCCTCGACGAGGCCTCTGGCATCGGCCTGTCACCGGTATTCCCCAAGAAAACGCTGAATTATGTCATCGCACTCATTTTGGGCATCATCCTGCCCATCCTCTATATCCTGGGCAAGGACTATTTCAACGACAAGATCATGGAGCGCGAGGATGTGGAAAAACTGACCAGCCTGCCGATCCTCGGTCATGTGATCCACAGCGACAAGACCAGCACCGTTGTGGTGATCGACTCCCCGAAATCGACCATTGCAGAATCGTTCCGGTCGGTAAGGACCAACATCAACTACCTGCTCCAGGGCAAGGAAAAGCAAACGGTGCTCATCACCGCCGACATGGTGAGTGCAGGGAAAACCTATGTCTCCATCAACATGGCGTCGATCTACGCCCTTTACGGGAAAAAGACACTGCTGATGGGATTCGACCTCCGCAAGCCCAAGATCTACCAGGACTTCGGCCTCACCAACACCGAAGGGATCACCTCCTATATCATCGGTAAAAGCAAACTTGAAGACATCATCCAGTTCTCCGGGATCGACAACCTCGACATCATCATGGCGGGGCCCGTTCCCCCCAATCCCGCCGAACTGATCGCCTCCGAACGCTGCAACGAAATGTTCGTCAAACTGAAGGAGATATACGACTACATCATCATCGATACTCCACCGGTCGGCCTTGTCACCGATGCCTTCCTGCTGATGAAACACGCCGATGCCAACCTCGTGCTCGTAAGGCAGGGATACACCCATAAAAAGATCTTCGGGTCGATCATCCACGACATGGAAAACCGCGGTATTTCGAACCTTGCCATTCTTATCAACGACGTAAAACTGAATCGCAGTTCATATGGTTATGGTTATGGATACGGGTACGGATATGGATACGGCGCCGGTTACGGGTATGGAACGGGTTACGGCCACGGCTACGGGTACGGTTATTATTCCGACGACCGCGAATCCTCAATAAAAAACAAAACCTTTCTTCAGCGGATATTCGGCAAATCTTAAGGAGCGGAAGGAACATGGACAACTATACGCTGACTCATCTTAAAGAGCTGGAATCGGAAGCAATTTACGTACTGAGGGAGGTTGCCGCCCAATTCGAACACCCCGTTCTCCTCTTTTCGGGAGGCAAAGATTCCATCGTGCTTGTCCACCTTTCACTCAAGGCATTTTACCCCGCGCGGATCCCCTTTCCATTGCTGCACATCGACACAGGCCATAATTTCCCCGAAACCCTTGAATTCAGGGACCGGCTGGCCGGATCGGTCAACGCACGGCTGATCGTGGGTTCGGTGCAGGAATCGATCGACCAGGGGCGGGCCGTCGAGGAAACCGGCATCAACGCAAGCCGGAACGTGCTCCAGACCGTAACCCTCCTCGACGCCATCGAACGGCACAAGTTCGACGCCGCCATCGGGGGAGCCCGCAGGGATGAGGAGAAGGCCCGCGCAAAGGAGCGCTTCTTTTCGCACCGCGACGAATTCGGTCAGTGGGATCCGAAAAACCAGCGCCCCGAACTCTGGTACATGTTCAACGGCAAAAAAAAGATGGGGGAACACTTCCGGGTGTTCCCGATCAGCAACTGGACCGAAATGGATGTATGGCAGTATATTCTTGCCGAAAACATCGACCTCCCCAGCATCTACTTTACCCATGAACGCGATGTGTTTTACCGCGACGGTGTATGGCTGGCCTCAGCTCCGTTCATGGAGCTGAAACCAACCGAGAAGGTGGAGTACCGCCGGGTGCGCTGCCGCACGGTAGGCGACATCTCCTGTACGGGTCTTACCCTGTCGTTCGCCGACAGCGTTGAAGACATCATCCAGGAAATTGCAGCCACCCGGGTCACGGAACGCGGCGGGCGGTATGACGACAAACGCTCCGAAGCCGCCATGGAAGACCGGAAAAAAGAGGGGTATTTTTAATGGACCAGACATTTTCAAGCAAAGCCTACCTGGGCATGGAACTGCTGCGGTTCACCACCGCCGGCAGTGTCGACGACGGTAAAAGCACCCTCATCGGGAGGTTGCTGTACGACAGCAAATCGATTTTTGAAGACCAGCTCGACGCCGTGAAACGTGCCAGCATCCAGAAGGGCAGCGAACACCTGAACCTCGCCCTGTTCACCGACGGGCTTCGCGCCGAAAGGGAACAGGGAATCACCATCGACGTGGCTTACCGTTATTTTGCAACACCGCAGCGGAAATTCATCATCGCCGATACGCCCGGCCATATCCAGTATACCCGGAACATGGTCACCGGTGCATCCACTGCCAATGCAGCCATCGTGCTGATCGACGCCCGCAACGGCGTCATCGAACAGACACACCGGCACGCCTTCCTGGCCGCCCTGCTCGGCATCCCCCACATCATCGTCTGTATCAACAAGATGGACCTGGTGGATTTCCGCGAGGATGTTTACCGGTCGATCCTCGGGGATTTCCAGGCATTCGCCAGCAGGGTTTTCCCCGACCAGGACATGCGGTTCATCCCCATCAGCGCACTCCGGGGCGACAACGTGGTGAAACCATCGCAAAACATGCCCTGGTATTCCGACGGGACCCTCCTCCATCACCTGGAGACCATCCCGATCAGCCAGGACCACGATCTCGTGCACAAGCGCTTCCCCGTGCAGTATGTGATCAGGCCCGAGTCGGATGAATTCCACGATTACCGGGGCTATGCCGGCCGCGTTGCCGGAGGTTTCTTCCATCCGGGCGACCGGGTCACCATCCTGCCCTCGGGACTCGAAAACGAGATCGTGTCGATTGACACGCTGACCGGTCCGCTGCAGGAGGCCCACCCGCCCATGTCGGTCACCCTTACCCTGAAAGAGGATGTTGACCTGGGCCGTGGCGATATGATTGCCGGAACCGATGACCTCCCGCGTGAAAGTTGTGACATCACCGCCATGGTCTGCTGGATGAACCCCAAACCCCTGCAGTTGAATGGTAAATACGCGCTGAAACATACCACGCGCGATGCCCGCTGCCTGGTGAAATATATTGATTACGTGCTGAATATCAGCACGCTTGAACAGGTTACCGGGATTGCGACGGTGCGTATGAACGACATCGCCCGCGTACAGCTGCGCACCACCAAACCGCTTTTCTCAGATAACTACACCACCAACCGAATCACCGGCAGCATCATCCTGATCGACGAAGCCTCCAACGAAACGGTCGCTGCCGGCATGATCGTCGGAAATGACTGATTTTCCACAATAAATAGGTAA
>CAIMWF010000127.1 GCA_903845055.1 uncultured Bacteroidales bacterium
GGGGAGAGGTCATTTTCACAGAGGGCCGGGGAGAGGTCATTTTCACAGAGGGCCGGGGAGAGGTCATTTTCACAGAGGGCCGGGGAGAGGTTCTGTCATGAACGGGGCGAGGTCCCATGCCGCAAGGCAAACTTCAAACTTCAAAATTCGTTGATCGATATTCGATATTCTCCTGCCCCCTCCCGTAATTACCCCCTCCCCTTCCCCGTATTTTCCACCTGAACCCCGCTTCATGGTATTCCTACCCGCGTAGTAAGCCCCGCAGGGGAACCGTAATAATTCAGACCATTTCGGGTAGAATGACTCTTTCACAGGCTTTGCAACGGTCCTAATTTGCACCCATCAAAAGCATTATGAAAAACACGAAACCCATATGTAACGGAAACAGCAGCTGCAGCGCTGAAAACAGCCCCGGGGGAACCTTGCCGGCCACGGCCTGGAAACAGGGTTCTGCCTGCAACGGCCTGTTATGTTATCTTTTGGTTCGCGGACCATAATATATAGGATAAAAATCAAATCGTGGATATTCCGCGGCCATTCATGAACCAATAAAAAAACAACAACCCTTATCAAATCAACCACATTATGAGAAAAATTTTCCTGTTGTTCGCAGTCATCACGGCAGCACTGCTTGCCACAAACTGCAAGAAGGATCAGCCGGTCACCACCTCCGGCGCGACCTGTGACGTCTCCTTTAACATCAATTCGGTCACGCAGACAGGCGGACTAAAGTCAGCACTTGACATCAACTGTTCCACCTTCAAGGCCAATTATGTCATGTACAAGATCGACGGCGGCAACTTTGTCACCATCCCGGTTTTCTACGTCGGGAATATCCCTTACACCAACTCAATTAAATTATCGGCAGGGCAGCATACTATCAGTGAATTCATCGTTTATTCCGACAACAACACGCCGGCCTACCCCAACGATGACATCGTTTTGTCATGCGCACCCCACGTTGGCAGTATCTACGGCCAGATGATCGCCAACCCGCTGAACTTTACCTTCACCGTATCCACCGACAAGAAAAACGAGATCAAGCTGGATGTTGTATGCTATGAAACCTCCACGTACGACAATTTTGGATTCGTCTATTTCAAACTGAACGAACTGATTGTGAAACGTCAAGTATTCTTCGGCGACTTCTGCATCAAGAACAAGGCCGATTATGTGGGTTCATCCTATGCGAACCAACCCGGCTGGGTAGGAACGGGTTACGGCGACGTTCCCGCGATCATGAAGATCGATGTGCTGCGGGGCGGCGTTTTCCAGGCCTCCTTCACCAACGAGGATGCAGCGCATGAATGGGGAAACAAGGTTGAGGTCAGTTACGTGGATTACAAGAACCAGACCGACATTTTCACCTTCAACCTCTATATTCTTGTGAAAGTGGGAAATTCATTCAGTTATGTACTCTTTAAAACCTGGACCTTCAACGACACCAGCAACATTACCGAAGGCACCGACGGGGTGGTCGACTTTGTTTTAGGCAACTGCTACGACCCGAACAACATGCCCGATTACCTGTTTGCCCCCTACATGAACCTTCCGACAACCGTTACCTATAATATCACGGCATGCCCAGGTGCGAACGGCGGATACGTGGATGCACTGATTGGCGGCATCGGCTCCGGGTTTGACATCTCCAACGGCACCTATTCTTCCAACTGCGCCGATCACAGCACCACGATCAACATCGGCCAGACATACAACATGACGGTCTATTCATCCCTCTACCCCGACCTGCTCCCGACCTTCGCCCAGGGTCCAAAATGGGAAAAGATCAACTGGCTCTACAACCACCTCGATTATTTCCCGGGTTACAAATGGTACCAGATCCAGGGAGCCATCTGGATGTTCGACGTTCCGGCATGGACCTTTTCCACGCCCGAAAACGGGATGCCGGCACTGACCGCGGCCGACCAGGCCATGATCACCAGCATGTACACCCAGATGAACTCTTTTGGCCTCGGGTACAAAGTACCGCCGGGTGGATGGGCCGCCATCATCTTCATCCCGGTAAATACCCCGGGCAACGCCACAACGGCACTCGTTCAGACCATGTTCATCAAGATCGACCCGTGATCGCGCTCCTTGTGAACAAGGCATGACACAGGCAATAAACTCCCCGCCCCGGATCAATGGCCTGGGCGGGGAGTTTTCTTTCACCTCCTCCCTGCATCCGCGTATTAACCCCTGTTTGTTACACGTATTTATTTGTTGACGTTCGGGTATTCTTCCTCTATGATACGATCAGTCCAGTCCCTTCCTTTGTCGTCACCCAATGACCCCCATGAACAATCTTCACGAATCCCGGTTTGCACGCACCGAAAATGAGCCGGGCGCAGCCATCAAACTGCTGGTTCCCGACATCTCCGACCTGTTCTGCATGAATCTCCGGTTTCTTATCACCGAGATCATCCAGTTGCGGGTGATCATCGCCTTTTCAAACAACCGGCGACTTTCGAGACTGCTCGATTATGAGAACGACTGCATCTTCCTGGCCAATTACCCGTGGATCAAAAAATTCGGGCTGCAGGCGACCTTCGGCCTCATTGCAGCGCATCCGCAACTTAAACTCCTGGTTTACCTCACGCCCAACGAGGTGCGGAAGTCGATCCCCATCTTCAACCTGGGCTCGAAGGGATTCTTTACCGATGCGGTGACCCGCGTTGAATTCCAGCAGGGGCTGGCGCGGCTCGGGCGGGGGGAGACCTTTTATTCGCAGGATTTCATCCGCAGGCTGCTCACCCCCGAACTGGATCCGGAACCGGAAGTACAGAAACCGGTGAAGATATCAAAGCTGGAGCGGCGGATCTTCGCGATGATCCTGAAAGGACTTACCGACCGGCAGATCGCCACCCGGTTGTCGATGACCCTGCCGGCCGTGACCATGGCCCGCAGCCGGCTGAATTACAAATTCGGCGACCGCGATTGCGAGGACCTCATCAGGCCCGGAGGGAAGGAGCCGAAATTCGTCCCGTACGAGCTCGATTTCCCCGGGGATTCCGGCAACGGGGAGCAAAAATACACCGTATATCTACGGTAAAAACGCCGGGCTTAATACCCGGAGAGGATTACCCCCGCTGTTTCTTTCAACAGGTATATTCTCCTGGCCTGCAGGGGTATTTATTCAATTGCTTTCGGGTAGAATGCCTCTTTCACAGCATATGGTTCGGTTATAATTTGCATAGCGTGACAATACCATTACAAACGCGTCATTAACAGTCCTTTCGCCATGAATTTACTCATCATTCACCACGATCCGGGGATCAGGACCCTGATCGGGAATTATATTGAAAGCCCGGGTGACCGTTGCATTTATTCCCACAGCGCCGGCGATGCCGTCAGGATCCTCGGCGAGGAGCCGATCAGCCTCTCACTGGTGATCGTCACCTGCACGGAGGACATCGACCTGCTGAAGAATATCGCCGCGAACTGCCCCGGCTTCGACCCGCTGATCGCCGGCGGAAACGGCTTCAGGGAGACCGCCGGCTCCCTCCGGAAACAGAGTCTCAAGACCTTCAGGCTCCCGCAGCGGTTCAGGCACATGCTGCGAAACCTCGACAACCTCGACTCCGGCAGCGCCCCGGGAACCATCCACACCGTTTCGCTGAACTGACCACCCCGCAATGGGCTGGCCCGATTGCAATAAAATGTTCATTCAAATGATTACAGACCCATCCAACCAAATGAAAACCAGCCGCATGACCTCTGCCACCTTCCCACAGCGCTGGTCGCCCGGGCGCGGGCCCTAGCGGCTGCACCGGAGTTCGGACATTTCTCTCTATATATATTTCCGCACACCTTTTTCTTTTCATTTATTAAACACACTAAACCAACAATTTATGAAAAAAACATTTACACTGCTCATTGCACTCCTCACGTTGTGCAGTGTTGCATTTTCGGCCAGTTATACCATCAAGGTATACAGTGCCACGGCCACGGCCGTGGGGGCGATTGCAACCAATACGCAACAGGTAATCGGTACCGGCTCCTGGTATAACAATCCGGCGTTTGCCTCCCCACCCACGAGCACAGCTAATAAGATGGAACTTTATCTTCCATTAGCCGACCTTGGCACATTTACGATCGACCAGATTGCCTCCCTGTCATTCTCAACAAAAAAGATGGCGCCGGTTGGCACTAATGTGGATTTTTACTGGAGTATTTACACCAACCCTTACACTGGAGGTTTCGCATCCTGGTATGGACAGCGCCTTACCTCCGAACCCATGTATTATAATGGGTACAACGCACCCTACAATGCATGGTCATCCTATCAGACTACAGGCACAACCAACCAGATGACCTTTTTTGATTCCAATCATTCACCATACGGTTATTCTGGCGCACCAACCCTTACTGACATCCAGTCCGGGCCTATTAACTTCAATTACACTGCTCCCTATTGGACTATGGGTTCAGGAATCGATTATGGTGCCCAAACAGTGAAATCTATATCCTTAGCCACAGGTAGTGCATGGAATGCAACGATGTTATCCTACCTCGACGATATCGTCATCACCCTGAACAATGGCAATGTTTACACTTATGATCTGGAAGCGGGCAACCCGACACCGACAACACAGGTGCAACCACCTGCCGCGACCGGTTGTGATCTTTATGATTTTCCGGTAACGGTCAAGGATTTTTCCAACATCGGGGCCATCTCCCTGACATTGAATTTTGATCCCTCGGTGCTTTCATACCAGTCCGTTACGGTGAATCCGCTCCTGGCTCCAGGTCTGGCATATCCCCCGGGAGTTGTTCCGGGTACCCCGACACAATTCAGACTGGGATATATCGGAACCGCACCCATTCTTGCCGATAACGATGTGCTGTTCACCCTGCATTACAAATTGCTTCCCGCTGCTTCAGGGGGAATGACCAACCTGACATGGAATACCGACAACTGTGAATATTCAGGCCCGGGCGGAACCCCGGTTTATACCAGTTACTATTTGGACCTTGACTGGACCATTCCTGTAAGGCCTGTTAAAAACCTTAATACTGGCGTAGAATACTGTAAGATACAAACAGCTATTGATGCCGCCAGTCCTGGACATACTATTACTGTGGCTGCCGGAATATATTCGGAAAACATCATTGTTAATAAGTCTTTGACCATTCTTGGACCAAAAGCCAACGTAGATGGTTGCGATCCATCCCGTGACGGAGTAACAGGAGAGGCAATTGTTTATCCTGCCACTGCTGCGATTGCATCCGGTGAAATTTTCCATGTGACTGCATCAAATGTATCTATTAAAGGATTTACAATCAATGGAGATAACCCGGCACTTACCAGCGGATTTACAAGCACGAATGGTGCTGATATCGATGCAGGTGAAGGTATTACTGTTTATGTTGACAATGTAAACAACCTGACAGTTTCCAATAATATCTTCAAAAATCTTTCGTACTTCGGAGTAACGTTATTTGGCGCTTCTTATAGCGCCCCTGCAACATCTGGTCATAATATTTCGCATAATAAATTCCAGGATTTCGGAACTTATGATGCCACTTCAGGAGTTGACAGATGGGGTGGTGGTGTGTTACTGTATGACAACCAATATGCCGCAGTAACCAATAACTGCATGACGAATGTTCGTATTGGCGTTCAAACCGGGAATTTCAGCCAGGCCAACCCTGGTGCAGTAACTTCCCAGGTGATCGCCGACAATACGATCCAGTCACGGCGTCGTGGAATATTCCATAACCTCCACTACAGCAATACTTCTCCATATACCCTGACAAATAACAACCTCACTGCATTGGCGAATGCCAATGAAACCGCATACTGGGACGGCATTATGTTGGGCTCTCTCTCAGTACCCTGGACATGCAATGGCAATACAATCGATGGAGCAGGCATGACATTACCGACTTATGGATACCAGATTTGGAATGTTGCATCAGCAAGTCCTGCTTTAATCAGTGGCGGAAGCGTTTCCAATGTCACCATCGGCGTCTTTGCGAATAACTTCGAAGGCTATAACAGTGATGGCGGAGACGGTGCTCATGCAACCGTTAGCGGAGTTACAATGACTACCAATGTAAATGGAATTGGTATTCGACTTCTTGATAGTCCGAGCAGCACTTCTCATGCACAGGTAAACCTGACGGTTACCGGATGCACGATCTCAGGTGGTGCCGAAGGTGTGAAATTCGAAAAGACAGCAACTGGAATCGTTGGCGGTAACATCAGTGCCAACAATATATCAGCTTCTGCCATGGGCATCGATGTAACCAGCCTGGTTACTTCTGCAACAAACGGACTGACCCTCTCCGGGAATAATATTACCGTTATAGGTCAGTTAGCCGGCGGAAATCCAACAACAGGTATTTTCCTGAGAAAAATCACAGGGACTACCGCTGCATCCATTGCAGGCAATACAATTACCGGTCCTTATTACGGGTACCTTGTTTACAACATGAACACCACCGCTCAAACGACAATCACCGGTGGTACAATCAGTGGAATCATGCAGGGTTTGTCAGCAATGAACATTGATCCTGCCGGATCAGGCGTTTGGGCCCCGTCAAATATGGGTGTAAGCACCATTACAATGTCAGGTTTTGCAGGCAATTACCCGGCACTTCCAAACACCAACTTCCATTCAGGTGTATATGTATATACCGGTGGAAGCAATATGGCCGATGCCATCACAGCAGCAATTTACAAGGTAAGCGTAACCGGAACCCAAAAGGTTCAGCAGGATTGCGCCGGTCTGTCATTTGCTGACTTCTCAACTGGTTCGGGAACACGGCAGAATATTACTGTCACGGAATGTACGCTGACAGGCAACTATAACAGGGGTATCAATATCAGGGGTTTAAACGCCCTGGTTAATATTAGCACCTCAACACTCACCGGCAATGGGTTTGATCCGTTTGGTCCTGGTGGAAACGATGGCTTTGGGATCATTGTCAGAGAAGGTGCTACCGCAGTTGTTCACAACAACTTTATCACGAACCCTGCAACTGTTACAGCTCCTTACATTGTAAGTGCAATGTGCACCGACAAGGGTAGTGCCACAAATGCCACAATCAACGCCACAGAAAACTCACTTGACCAGAACGGAAATACTTCCGGCTGGCTGGCATACAATGGAAGTGGCACTTTAAATGCAACCTGCAACTGGTGGGGAACCGCAGTGGCGGCAAGTATCGCTGCCACAATTAATGGCGTAGTAACCTACTATCCATCCTGGTATACCACCGGCGGGGATAATCTATTCCTCCCAGGCTTCCAGCCAACAGGCGTTTGCCAGGGAACCCCGATATCCCTCACCTGTGCGACTGATGTCACCGAGGCCTCATGTCAAAGCCAGGGCACGATCAATACCAAATTCGCCAATTGGCTGGGCTCAGCTTCTGCTTTAGGCTGTGCTGGATCATTGACTACGACTCCCACAAACCCTGCAGCTCCTTTAGCATGTGGTGGCAGCACCCAGGTTACATGGAATTATACAAGTGATTGCGGCAACCTTACCTGCACCAAAACCTTTACAGTTACCGCAGCACCTGCAGTTCAGATTACCTGCCCTGCAGACGTTACAGTAAACCAAACCCAGGAAAAAGATCCTTTTGCTACTGGTTATGCCACGGCTACCAATTGCAGTGAACCATCCGTTGTTACCTATAATGATGACCGGAGTAATCTGAATCTCTGCAATGCAACAGGATATATTACACGTACATGGTCAGTTACCAATTCCTGCGGAAGCACGGCAACATGTCAGCAGAAGATAACTGTAACTGATGTTAACGATCCTGTTCTTGCGGCATGTCCTGCAGACATAACCAAGAATACGGATCCCAATGCATGCACTGCAGTTGTAAATTACGTTCTACCCACCGCCACTGATTTTGGATACTTCCAGGGCTTTGAAAACCCAGCCTGGCTGAGCGGGAACTATGTTAATAATCCCTCCACCGACTGGAATGAATACAACAGCCCGATTACAAGGGTTGTCTCAGGTACGGATGGGATTGTATCAAAATCAGGAGGTGCTCATGCAGTTATCAATTCGACGTCTAATATTATCCCCAACACTACCGGAGCCACAAGTCGTCTTGGCGGCTATAACGGTACGTTTGGGACTGGCTTTATTTCCAGTGTCGATGTGTATTTTAACATGAGTGACCCACGCCTTGCCCTTGGAACCTACGGATGGGATCTTGACCAGGCCGTATGCAACAATACAGGTGGCTTCCTGCGTGATTTCATTTATCACGTTGGCGGGGATAATACCGGCATTTATGTTTGTGTTGGCAACGGCTCCAGTGATGCTATACCGGGTATGACTCCTGCTGAGATCCAGGCACAACCTCACGCCACTATTCTTACCGGCACTCCGTCAGGATGGTATACGATGAAATGGGAATCGAGAAATGATGCAGGTTTCCTTGCAGTAGATTTTACCATCAGTGATGCCTCAGGCAATTTGGTATGGACAACCACGATTACAGGGACCGATGCCATTGCTACAGTAGGTGGAAACCGCTATATGTGGTTCAACTTCATTGCAGCAGATAAACTGGCCATTGACAACACCACCTTACTGCGTAAGCCTATAGTTACTTCAGTTCCTGCCAGCGGCACTACTTTTGCTGTGGGCACCACACCGGTGACTGTCACGGCAACGGATGCATGCGGTAAAACAAGTACATGCAACTTCAATGTAAACGTTGTGGACAATGTGCCGCCAACGCTTAACTCTCCCCCGGCCATTCTTACACAGTGTGTTGAACCGGCTCCATATGCCGATTACGCAGCATTTGCGCAGGCGGGCGGAACAGCTGGCGACAACTGCGCCATTGATGTATCATCATTTGCTTTTGTAGGTGATGTGAAGAGCAACGAATCCTGTGCTCACCGGTATACCATCACCCGTACCTACAAGATCAAGGATGTAAACGGCAACTGGAACAACTGTTCACAGGTTATCACGGTCAATGACAACACGGCGCCTACCGGTACCGCTCCTTTGGGCACAACCGGGATCAATGCCTGTTACATTAATGAAACCACGCCTCCGCAGGGCACCCCAGTCTTTGATCCCATTGCAGCAGCAGCCGGCTATACCGACAACTGCAGCGGGACCATAACTGCCACCCTTACGGGAACAACAGTCACTGGCAACAATTGCAACTGGACCGTGACCTATACCTTCAAGGTAGCCGATGCTTGTGGCAATGAACTCACCGGGCAAACCATCAAGTACACCGGCGGCAACACAACGCCCCCTGCTGTACCTGCAAATGGTACTTCAACCGTTCAGTGTCTTTCGGCCATAACCACCCCGACTCCACCAGTGGTAACTTCCTGCGGTGCGACCATCACACCCACCGGACCAGTTATCTCGGATGACCCGGCTTCCCTGACCTGCGAAGGTACCAGGACCTATACCTATACCTATACCGCCTGCACAGGTGTGTCCTCGGTCTGGAAATTCATCTATACGATCGATCATACAACTGCCCCTGTGGTACCTGCAAACGTCACCAAAACAGTATCATGCCCGGCCGATGCAGTGGCTCCGACATTGTTGTCGAACGTTGTTGATCAGCAACAACTGTTGGTTGCTACCGATTTAACCACTCCAAACTGGACTGATTTTACTTCAATCGGACAATCATTTACCTGTGGAACCACAGGATGGTTAACTCAGCTTGATTTAAGAGTTGGAAGTCTGGTTGCAACCCAGAACTTTACCCTCCAGATATACCAGGGCAATGGTATTACCGGCACCTTACTTTATAACGGAAGCCATTCTTTGTCCGCCACTGGCTGGCAATCTCTTACCATACCACAAACCCTTGCCCCTTACCTTACTGCAGGGCAACAGTATACCTTCTGGCTGACCTCCTTTACTTACAACCAGTTAGGACTCTTATGCATGCATCCGGATGTATATCCCGGCGGTGTTTCAATGGATGGTTGTACATCCGGTTGTTCACCAGCCTATGCCTGGCAACAATGGCCTGCCTTTGACCTGGTTTTCAAGACCTACATGTCGGTTGTACCCGTTGTTACCGATGTTTGCGGTATGGTTATTCCAACTCCGACACCCACCGTTACGAACGTTCCCGAACCAATAGTTTGTGAGGGTACTACAACCTACAAATATGTTTATACGGATTGTTCAGGAATGTCTACGAACTGGTTTTATACTTATACAGTTGACTACTCTGGTGGTTTGACAGTACCAACACCAGGTGTAGCAACAGTATCTTGCCCAGCGGCATCACAGGTGGCACCCGCTACAACTTCTGTCAAGGATGCTTGTAACAGAGATGTAAGTGCCGTATTGGTAAGTCATGACCCTGCACCTTCCTGCAATGGAGATGTGGTTTGGCATTATACCTATACCGCTTGCGATGGGACAACTATTGTTCCCTGGACCTACACTTACCATGTAGTTTATTCTGGTGGCTTGACAGCTCCAGTAGCAGGTGCATCAACTGTTTCTTGTCCTGCAGCATCGCAGGTAAAGCCAAATACTACTGATATTACCGACGCGTGCAACAGAAATGTTAGTGCCGTATTGGTAAGTCATGACACTGAACCTTCATGCAACGGAGATGTGGTTTGGCATTATACCTATACCGCTTGCGATGGGATAACTATTGTTCCCTGGACCTACACGTACCATGTAGTTTATTCTGGTGGTTTGACAGCTCCAGTAGCAGGTATATCAACTGTTTCCTGTCCTGCAGAATCGCAGGTAGCGCCTAGTACTACCGACATTACCGACGCGTGCAACAGAAATGTTAGTGCCGTATTGGTAAGTCATGACCCTGCACCTTCATGCAATGGAGATGTGGTTTGGCATTATACCTATACCGCTTGCGATGGGACAACTATTGTTCCCTGGACCTACACTTA
>CAIMWF010000128.1 GCA_903845055.1 uncultured Bacteroidales bacterium
AACACATCACCCGGAACCCATCCGGATGCATTTAAACTGAAACTTCTGGCGTAAAGTGCATAGGAAACCTGCACCATTGTGATTTAGTTCAACTTGGACTTCATGCTGGGCACTGCGTGCCACACGAAGTCCTATTTATTATGTGCAGCCTTTCTATTCGGTCAAGTCTGCTTTTGGTTTTACTTCAATTGTCCGATTGGGTCAATTGTGTCGGTTTCAACCATTAGCATTACCGTCTTTTGTGGTGCTCTTGTTTTGTGCATTACCCCTTTCGAAACAGTCGCTCCTTCATTTGGGTTTAGTTCAAGAGTTTTGTCCTCCAAGTCTATGTAAAGTTTGCCACTTAATACAAAGAAAAATTCATCATCGTCATCGTGTTTGTGCCAATGATATTCGCCTTCTACAATTCCAATTCTCACCACACTTCCGTTCACTTTCGTGAGTGTCTGATTGAACCATTTGTCTGTACACTCGGTAACCACTTGATTAACGTCAATTAGTTCTTGATGGTCATATTTAATGTCCATTCGTTGATTGTAGTTAAATTTTTCGGTCATATTTTTTGAATTAAAATTTGTCATTTATTGTTAATTTATTCGCTCTGTCCGTTTGTGGTGTGTCGTTGTCAAGGTTGCACATAACCTCTTAATGCCCGCCATATGTCGGCCATCAGCCATGTGCTCATTAAATTCCTATTGAATTGGCTTAAAATGCCCGACAATCCAAAATAAATATGACCTTTCAAATATAAAATAATTCCTAAAACAATTCTAATGAATTATTTATCCAAATCTGTCAATTCCCCGCCACCATCCTTTCCAATAGCCACCCATCCGCGAAGCCTTCTCAACCGCGTCCATGCAACAGGAAGTAAGCCAACATTGCTCGATCATCCCTAAATTTCCCTCCATAAACTTGCATCCCCCTCCCTCCTAACGTACCTTTGGGGTGGGTTTCAACCCGGGGAGTCCATACCAACTCCCCGGGGACCGAGGATCCGCATTCCCATGTCAGCAAAAGCCATCCACCTGTTCCTGGTGCTCGCACTTCTCACCCCCGCCCTCTTCGCCGGGGAGCCGCATGGCGGCACCTTAGCCGGCCGGGCTCACCGACGGGACGGTCCTGGAACCGATGGCAGAATGGACCGCCACGCTTTCGGTTAAATTAAAGACCGGCCGCACCCTGCTCCTGCGTAAAATGGCAGAGGAGGAACCGGGACTGGCCAAAAGGAGGGATATCCCGTTTTCAAAACGGAAAAAGATTCACTACCAGACCGGGGTGAAATGAATGAAATTGGATCCTGGGGGGTTACTTCGGTGCATCTACCGGAAGTTCCCGGTCTTTGTATAACTTTTCAAAACCGGCGCACAGGCTTTTAAACCCCAGCGAATTGTGCGTTTCATCCTTGTAATGCACGTAATCCCATCTAAAACCCGCCGGGGCATATTTTTCGAGGGCATCGATGAAAGCAAAGTTTCCCATTCCCGGTTCATTCGACAGGGAGAGGAACAGCGATTTTTTAATTTTTCCATTGGTCTTGAAAAATCCCTGTATCTTCTTTATGTATGCCTGACCTTCGTACCACATGCTGGGATCGATGCACAGGTAGTTGTCAAATAGTTCGGGCTTGTTTTCGAGGGTGTACAAGGCAAACAGGCCGCCGGCGGAATGTCCCACGATGGTACGCTCGGCGGCTGCCGGGTAGGCTGAATCGATGTACGGGACCAGTTCGGCATGGATGAATTCAAGGAATTTCGCCGCCGCTCCGCCAGTAGGACATTCTTTGGAGGGTGATGGCAGGTAGTCCTTTTCACGGTCGGCCGAAACGATACCCACGATGATCATGGGCGGGAGGGATTTCAGCACCACCGAGTAAAAGTTGAGGATGCCGAAGGTGGCGAACAGGTTGTTCCCGACATCGAGCACGTATACCACGGGGAATTTTTCACCCGGCCGGTCCTTGTAATTGAAGGGGGGAATGACCACGATCTTTCTCTCCTCTCCCAGCACTTTTGAGTTAAAACGGATCTTATCGCCGATGGTCAGGTCGCCGTATTTTTCCTGCGCGGCAACATTCATGACAGCCAGGGCGACAAAAAGAAAAATGATTACGAAGGGAAGGTTAGGTTTGCGGTGCGTAAACGGGATCATTAGGGTGGGCATGGGAAGAAGAAATTAAAAATTAAAAATTTAAAATTAAAAATTACTTTTTGATCGTGCGCCAGCCGGCTGCCTGCTGTTATTGCCATTTTACCATTTTGCCGTTTTGCCATTTGAATTTGCCTCCGGCAAAAACTTCAAACTTCAAATTTGGTTGATCGAATGGTCGATTTTACACCTTCATTTTTCTTTTATTTAAATAAAAAGAAGGACCACTCCCCAACCCTCCCCTTGGAGGGGTTGGGGACCCTTTACCAGAGGATAAACCTTGAATTTCCAGGCAGAACGAACTCCCTCCCCTTCAAGGGGAGGGCCGGGGAGAGGTCCTTGAATTACCCCTCCAAGGGGAGGGGTTGGGATGGGTCCTGTTCCATCCCGGCACAATTTTTACACATTCAAGCATCACATGTAAAATTAAACGAAAATCCCTGTTCCTGCACCACCCGTTCAAATTATTCCATTGCCAGGATGCAGGCAACTAAAAAAACAAAACCGCCTTTCTTTCGGTAAAAAACAGGCGGTTTGAATCGTTGACATGGTCGCATAACAATGAACACCGGGCAGGGGGACTCCCTGTTCCATAATAAAATACCGGAGTACAAAATCCGGGCAACCGGCTATTCGTAGCCGCTCTTGATCACGGTCATGATCATTTTAAACCGTCCGTTGGGCTTTACGTAGTTGGGCTCATGTGCCGGGATTACGATAGACTGGCCGGTGTGCAGGAAATTGGATTCCCCGTTGATGACGATTTCGGCCTTTCCTTCGATGATCTGCGCAAAGGTGTCGAACGGCGATGTTTTCTCCGTTAGCCCCTCCCCGCTGTCGAACGACATCACGCTGATATTTCCCGTCGATTTTTTCAGGATGGTTTTGATAACGACCGAATTCGCGATGTATTCGATGATCTCGACGGTGATGTGCGCTTTTGATTTTTCAACTTCACTGGTGTCCATATGGCTGATTTGATAGGATAAGACAGGTAGCCTGCCTTTTGTAATAGCGGTTCCGGAAATCAATAAATCAACGCAAAATCGCCCGGCGGCAGGAATTCCGGCAACTCCATGCCGGCCACTGCGGCCCGGCAACTTCGCGGTGAAGTAATAAGCTTTTTATGCCACCGGTTAAAGCCCGGCAATGATCTTGTGCAGTTCTTCCTTTGTTTTGCCCAGCTTGATCTGGAGTTTGCCAAACATTTCATCTTTTTTACCTTCTTTGAACATGAGGTCGTTGTCGGTCAGCACTGCAAATTGCTGTTTGAGTTTGCCTTTCTGTTCGTTCCAGTTGCCTTTAGCTTCGGTCGTATTCATTTTGTCAGGATTAAGTGTGAAAGCATTTTCACGATGCAAAGGTCAGCCATCCGGTGTCGGTTTGCGTTACACAATTCGTCGAAAGAGTTACAACATTCACACATTGCTTTCCAGTTTGCATTTTCAGAATTCGAGCCAGAGCATTGCCAGGGCGGCGGCGGTCATGAGGGCCAGGGTTGCAAATCCCAGGATGTTGGAGACCTTCCCGTTGGTGTATTTCCCCATGATCGTCTTATTATTGGAGATATGCAGGATGATGGCGATCAGAACGGGGGCAGTCATGCCATAGAGGATGGCCGACCAGATCAGCGCCTTGACCGGGGAGATGCCGATGTAATTCAGCGACAACCCGATGATGAGCGACACTGCAATGATAAGGTAAAATGGCCTGGCTTCGTGGAATTTTTTATCCAGCCCTTCTTTCCAGCCGAAAGTTTCGGTGATGATGTAGGACAGCGAACCGCTCAATACCGGGATGGCAAGCAATCCCGTGCCGATGATCCCGATCGCGAACAAAAGGTAGGCGGCATCCCCTGCCAGCGGTCTCAGCGCCTGCGCAGCCTGCTCAACGGTGTCGATCTTGTGGATCCCGGCATTGAACAACACGGTTCCGGTCGTGAGTATGATAAAGAACATGACCAGGTTGGAAAAGAGCATGCCGAAATCGACATCCTGCTTCATCTCATGCATAACCCGCTTGTTCACGATAAGGTGCTTTTTCGGATCTTTCCGGTCTTCCACCTCCATGGTCGCCTGCCAGAAAAACAGGTAGGGCGAAATGGTGGTCCCCAGGATGGCGACCAGGATGCTGATGAAATTCTTGTCGAAGGTGATGGTCGGGATAAAGGTGGATTTCGCCACCGCCAGCCAGTTCTGCTTGAATAAAAATGGCACCACCAGGTATACCACCAGGGCGACGCAGAGGTATTTGAGCACCGCTGCGATCTTAAAATAGGGCAGCCAGATGATCAGCACCAAAAGGAGGATGGTGAACCCGAGGCAGAAAATGGTGGCGTGAACCGCGGGAAACAGCAGGTTGCCCACCGCCCCCATGCCGGCGATGTCGGCGCCGATGTTCATCACGATGGCCGGGAAACTGAACAGCAGCATCAGGTAGAGCACCGTTTTGGAGTAGTGCGACTTCAGCGTTCCGGCAAGCCCGTGCGAGGTGACCAGCCCGATGCGCGCGCACATCTCCTGGATGGAGGCCATCAGCGGGAAGGTGATCAGGGCCGTCCATAGTGTAGAAACCCCGTACGAGGCACCAGCCTGCGAATAGGTGGCGATCCCCGACGGGTCATCATCGCTCGCTCCCGTGATGAGCCCGGGGCCGAGAATTTTCCAGAAGCGGACCAGCTTTTTTGAAATATTTTTCACAGGCTGTTTTTTGGTAATGCCGGCATCGGCAGTTTCAACGGGAAGGCGGCAATTCGTGTTCAGAAGTCCTCCTCCTGAAAAGATGCAGCAGTACCCTCCCAAGTGTTTCCACGGCCTCGGGATGCTGTTCGACCGCATTGGCGACCCCTACCATGACCGCATTGCCGACAAGCGTTTTAAAGGGACTTTTCGTCACCCGCTCGAAAAACTTTTTGGAGAGGTACCCGCCGGCAAGACCAAGGACGGTATTTAAAACACCCGATTTCAGTTCCTTTGAAGCGGCGGCTTCCCCGAAAAATTCTTTCAGCATGTTGACCGGTTTTACCCTGTCGAAGGTGCGCAGGAACTGTTCCTTCAGGATTTCTCCCTCGAAGGCCTGGGTCCTTTCAAGCTTCAGGATGGCATCCCTCAGACCGGCGGATGAATTGATTTGTTGCATGACGGAACTTATTGGAGCGCCTGTTTGATGATGAGGTCGCTGATTGATTTTTTTATCCTGTTACGAAAAAAGTAATGCTGCACGATCCCGGCCAGCAGCCAGCAGGCGGCCACGATAAAAAATCCGTACCAGGATCCCCCGAGCAACTGCCCGAGGTACAAAGCGAGCCCGATGCCCGCGATAAACACACCCAGCGCGACCGACAGGTACACGCCAAGCCGCGGGATGAGCGAAGAAGCGATCGCAGTCGTCGTTTCCAGCAACCTGAGCTTTGAAAGGTCAAGGGTCGTGCGACCGTACGCTTCAACGCGTTCGAACAAGTTTTCAACGGAGGTTTCCGTGGTTTCCATGGTTTGATCCCCTTAGGATGACTGAACTTCTGCAATGGCCTCGTCGACCATGGCTTTGCCGTTTTTAACAATCCCGGAAGCCTCTTTTTTCACCTTGCCGAATTTGTCCATGACGTCGCAGGTGAAATCATTGAATTTTTCAGCCATTGCGTCGGCATATTCTTCGCTTTTCCTTGAAATTTTCCTGCGCGTGGAGGATCCCCTCGATGGTGCAAACAGGATTCCCAGTGCGGCACCGGCGGCTACACCTGCCAGTACGCCAATTAAAACTTTTCCTGTACTCATGATATTTGTTGTTAGTAATGGTTTATTTTTCTTCGTTTACGGGTTACTTGACATTTTTAACGGTCAGGTCTTTGAATGCCTGGCCAAGTTCGTCCATGTCGTGGGTGAATTCGGCCTTGAAGGTTTGCCATCTGTCTTTCCCGTCCTGCCTGTAATCTTCCATCCGTTTTTTCATATCGGCGTTCCGCTGTTCCAGGTCGGCCACCTTTGCCTTGTATGCTGCTTTCGCGGCTTTCTTGTCATGCGCCATGGCGGTCTTCAGGTCGGCGATACTCTGGTCGTTGGCGGCAATTCTTGCGGCCTCCTCTTTTTTATAATTCTCCACGTCGGCCAGGTATTCCTTATTCGCCTGGTCGAGGTCCTTGTTTGCCTGGACTACATTTTCCCGGGCATTTTCAACATTTTTAGAAGATGAATTGCAGGCGGTGAACATTGAAACTGCTATCACGGTGCAGGCGGCCATGGCCAGGATTGATTTTTTCATTTTAAATATTTTTGAATTGGATTAAAAATTGTTGATTTTTTGTGTGGTTCCTTTTCGGACAGACCGGGATACAGAAAATCCGTAATTAGTTTATTAATGATTAGATTTCGGTGATGATCCTGTACATCTCTTCTCTCGTTTTCCCGAGCTTTTCGCGGAGTTTTTCGATCATTTCCTCTTTTCCTCCCTCCTCGAACATCAGGTCATTGCCGGTAATGATGGCAAACTTCCGTTTGAGCTTTTCTTTCTGTTCGTTCCAGTTTTCTTTGGATCCTGTTGTATTCATTTTGTATAGATCATCGGTATTAATGTTGCCCTGCAAAGGTCCGCCCGACCGGGCCGCCAAGTGTTACATAAATCTGTCAAATAGTTACATGATTCACACCTGCAAAAACGGTACGGTTTCCGGCCGTACCGCATGAGTCAACGGGTTACGACAATTTTAGCACGGCTGCCGGTTCGAGTTGCATATTCAAATCCGTCTGCCCGATGTTGAGGAGTTCCACCTCGCACAGGATATCCACTTCATCGCTTACCATGAGTCCGCCGGTTTCGAGGGTGGTGTTCCAGGTCAGTCCCCAGTCGCTGCGGTTGATTTTGCCGGATATGGTGAACCCCGCCTTTTCATGCCCCCACGGGTCGATGGCGATGCCTCCGAAAAGGATGTTCAGTTTGATGTTTTTCGTGACGCCCATCATGGTGAACTCGCCCCAGAAGTCGTGGTTGCCGTCGGGATCCTTCTTTTCGATGGAACGCGACACAAAGGAGATCTGTTTGTGATGTTCCACATCGAAGAAGTCTTTGCTGACCAGGTGTTCATCTCTTTTTTCATCGCCCGTATTGATGGAGGCGACATCGATCCACAGGTCGATCTCGGCCGTGGTAAAATCTTTCCCGGAGGTATAGATGCTCGCATCGAACTTACGGAACCCGCCTTTCACGTGCGCAATCATCAGGTGTCTCACCTTAAATGAAATTTCGCTGTGCGCCTGGTCCATCGACCACTTTGTCTTGGTACTAACATTTGTCGTTTTCATTGTTTTGGTTGATTAGGTATTGTTTTATGGATATTTTACATGTAACGTTCCGCCTTCTGGTTAACTGTTGATCGCCTTTACGGCCCTGACCAGGAACTCGGGATGGTGAATGGAGTCGTAGACCGGCATTACCTGTTTCCCCGTCCCGAACAATCCGTATACCGCCATTTGCGCGGTTCTCACCGAGTATTCCACGGTGAAGACGCAATCGGTGGGGGCCTCGGCAAACTGGCCGAGGAAGGCAAAATTGGTCGAACCTTCGGGGATGACGTCTGGCCGGTCGCCCGCCACGCGTGGCATGAACAGGCTGTCGGCATAGGGCATGGCCACCGGGATGCAGTTTGCCTTGCCGCTCTCCATCACAGGTTTCATCAGGTCGAGGATCTTCAGGTGGAAAAACAACTCCTCCAGCATCTCTTTCCCGGAACATTCCGACATGGGCTTTTTTACATAATCCCCGATCCGGTCGGGATAGAGGCCGTATCCCCAGAAAATGCGGATATCCCTCGCCTGGTTTGGAAAATGCGGCTGGCGAGCAATGACGAACGACATCAGCCAGCTTGAATCGGTAATGGTTACCAGTCCGCCCGTTCCATCCACATTTCCTGAATAATTCTCCATGAAATCGTGGAAGGTGCTGTCCTTGAAGGTTGCGGTGAACGAATACCACTTCTGAAGGTCGATGCTGTCGCAGAAGGGCGACGGGTTTCCGAATACCTTGTTTTTCTCCGATATTTTCTTCCAGAGTTGCCAGGAGCCCGATTCTGCCATCCCTTTCAGTTTGGCAGGTCTGTCCCAGGTGCCGTTGTCGGTGCTTTCGGTAAGGGAGCCGTTGGTGATGAATACAAAATCATTTTTACCGAGGACAATGTCCTCTGTCCTGGCAAGGTGTATTACCGTGGCGGTTTTATGATCGGCCCACAGGTCGAAATCGATGTCGGAAACTTCCGTTCCGAAGTCAAAATTCACTCCCTTCGCCTCGAGGTATCGTCGCATAGGGATGACCACCGAGTGGTACTGGTCATACTTGGTGCGCAGGATGCCGCCCAGTTTCGGCAGTACGTCGACCAGGTGGATGAACCGCTTCATGTACCTTCTCATCTCGGCCACACTGCTCCATTTCTGGAATGCAAACATGGTGGTCCAGATCAGCCAGAAATTGGTTGTAAAGAATGACTTGTCAAACCAGTCTTCAATGCACTGATTTCCGAGCGATTTTTCGGATGTAAAGGTGAGCTTCAGCAAATCTTTTTGTTGTTTCAGGCTGAGCCCGAACGACGAAACATCCTGTTTAAGCCCGTTTTTCAGGAGCCTGGCCCGGGCATCGGATACAAACCTCCGGTTGAACTCAAACGATTCTTCCCTCACCGAAACGGACGGATCTTCGAGGGAAGGGATGTACGAGAGCAGGTCCCAGTAGCAGGTGTAGTGCAGTTCGTGCATGCGCCCGCCGCGGGTTACAAAACCTTTTTCGGCATCGCCGGTCCCGTCGAGGGCTCCGCCGGGGATATCAGATTTTTCTAAAATGTGGATACTGCCTCCCGGGACGCCTGCATCCTTTTCAAGGTAAAAGGCTGCCGCCAGCGAGGCGATGCCGCTCCCGACGAGGAATACTTTCGCGTTTTTCGGATTTATTTTGTCTGCTGATTTCATGGGGATTCTGATTATAAATTGATAAACGATGTCATGCTGAGGTTCAAACCAGCCCGGAAAGAAGGTTCCCGGGGGGCTAATCGTTGTATTCGATCTCCAGTTCATTGTCAACCGCCCACACACCGGGGGCGCTCCAGGCGATGCGCCCGGCCTCTTCTTTCTGGTACAGGGAGCCTACAACCCCGCTCAGGGTCACATTGTTGCCCTCAACCTCTACGTCGATATCCTGGTCGCACATGGTCCAGTCGCGGACAAATGCGCGTTCGATGTCTCTTTTCTCAACGGCGTCGTGGGTTTCCGATTTGATGGTGATGTTGTTCGTCACCCCTTTGACCCCTGAGAGTTTGCTGACAGCCTTTTTTGCCGCTTCACGCTGGTAATTCCATACCAGTTCCCCTTCCAGAAAGACCCATCCCTCCTCCACCTTCACCTGGATCTTTTCGCCAGGCACTTCCAGGTTCCACATGAAGGCACTGATCACCTCGGTGGCAATTTCATTATCCGTTTTTTTTCAGCTGCCGCCATAGCGGATCTCTATTTTTTCAACCACGGCCTTTACGCCGGCAACGCGTTTGGCGGCATCTTCGGCCTCCGCCTTCTTCGAATAGCTGTCAACCGTCCCCGAAAGGGTTACAATCCCGTTTTTTGCGGTGACGCCGATCTCGGCAGCATGCAGCAGGGGTTCCCATTTGATCGCATCCTGCACGTCTTTCTGCAATTCTTCATTGTTTTTCATTTTATACTGTTTTTGTACGAATGATGAATCATATTTTCACACAGCAAAGGTCATAAGCCCTGCCCCGGTAAATGTTACACAATGATTGAAAGAAGTTGCAATTTTCACACATTGAGGAAATTGTATTTATGAAGCGTGGCCTTTTACTGCCTGATGATCCTGCCGTCTTCCATCTCGATGATCCGTTGGGTGTTCTTTGCAAACTCCTCGTCGTGGGTCACTACGAGCAGGGTCTGCTGATGTTCTTCAGCCAGTTTTTTAAAGATGTCGAATACGACCAGGCTGTTTTTCTTGTCGAGGTTCCCGGTAGGTTCGTCACACATGATGATGCTGGGGTCGTTGATCAGGGCCCGGGCAATGGCCACGCGCTGTTTTTCGCCTCCCGACAACTGGTTTGCCTTTTTTTCTGCCAGTTGCCTGATCCCCAACTGGCCGAGCCGGTCCAGTGCCCTTGTCTTTACCTGTTCCTCTGTAAATGCCGCAAGTTTAAGTCCCGGCAGCATTACATTTTCAATAACGGTGAACTCGGCGAGCAGGTAATGAAACTGGAAGACAAACCCGATTTTTTCATTGCGCACGCGCGCAAGCTGCTTTTCGCTCCTGCCGCGCATCACCTCCCCGCCGATCAAAAGGTCGCCTTCGTAGTCGGTGTCCATCGTTGAAAGGATATAGAGCAGGGTCGATTTACCGCAGCCCGATTTCCCCACAACGGCCACGAATTCGCCTTTTTTTATTGAAAAAGTGATATCATCGAGGATTTTAACCTTTACAGGGTCGTGAAAACTTTTACAGATATGGCTGGCCTGCAACACAATGTTCTCTTCCATCTTATTTTCCTCTTATGATGACCACCGGGTCGATCCTCCCGGCTTTCCGTGCGGGAGCCCACCCGGCCAGCCAGGTGGTGAATATCGAAAACGACGAGCCGATAAAGTAAAAAACGGGGTTGTAATCGATCGGATAGGTTTTAACGGCTGGCAGCGAGGCGGTAACGAAGGGAATCTGGTCGATGGCCAGGGAGAGCAAAAATCCGAAAAGAAGTCCCAGCGCCCCGCCGAAAATGCCGATTCCCAGGGCGATCACCATGAATATCAGGTTCACGTCGCTGCCTGAAAACCCGGTCGCCTTAAGGATGGCAATGGAATCCATCTTCTCATAGATCATCATGTTCAGGATGTTGTATATCCCGAATCCGGCCACGATCAGCAGCGTGATCCCAACCGCGTACGAAATGAGCGTCCTTACAAAGGAACCGGTTTCAAACTGCGCGTTGGCTGTCTGAATATCTTCGGCGTCGGTCGCAAAGAGCCGGGCATATTCCCTGGCAACGGCCGGTGCCTGGTTCATATCGTACAGTTTGACCTGTATCTCGGTGATATAATCTACCGGTTTGCCCAGGATCTTCTGTGTCGTCGCAATCGAAGCATAACTCTGGACCTTGTCAAGTTCCAGGATCCCCGATTGGTAAAAGCCTACGACGCGCAAGGGGAAATGGGTACCGTTCACCGTGGTCACATGGACCACGTCCCCCAACCCGGCCATGAGTTTCGCGGCTAAACCGCTCCCCAGGATGATGCTGCCTGAAACATTCTCCAGGTCGGAGGGGTTGCCGCCGACCACGTATTCGTTAAAATGGAACAATTTTCCTTCCGCCTGTTCATCAACGCCGGTGATGACCCCCGTGATGTCAACCGCCCCGTCGTTGAAAAAAACAGGCGCGGTGATCTTGGGGGCAAGACCCGAAACCCTCCGGTCCTTCTTCAGAGCCTGGATGATGGCGCCGCTGTTGTATACTTCCAACCTGTTGCTGCCCGATTTGACCGACCGGATAAAATTGTAGCTGTGCATGAATCCGGAGGATGCGTTGACCGGCTGCAGGGGATTGGGTTTTATTTCGTTATAGAGCCTGACATGCGCCGTGCGGTTGAGCATCAGCCCGTCGAGCAGTTCATTCAGCCCTGCCATGAAGCTAAGCAGTGCGATGAACATGGTGATGCTGAAGGTCACCCCGATGGCGGCCACCAGGGTCTGTTTCCACCTTGCAAGCAGGAGGGATTTCGATATCCGCAGGATCAACAACGGGTTCATGGGAGCAGTTTGTAAATCAGGTCACCGGTAGTCAGCCCGCTGACAATCTCCACCTTTTGGTAATCCCTGAGACCGATGACCACTTTGCGTACTTTACCGTTCTTCAGATTTACCACCGAGTCACCCACCAGGTAACTCCGAGGGATCGTCATGGCTTTTTCTTTCGACCGGATGATGATGTTGGCTTCGACCGACAGGTTCGGGTATAGCACGGGCGGCCTGGTGACGAACGCAGCCTTTACCATGAACGACCGCGACTGTTCATTCATCAGCGGTTCGATTTTCGAAACGGTGGCCTCAAAAACCTTACCCTTGTAACTGTCCATTGTAAAAAGCACCTTCTGCCCCATGCGGATCCTGGCAATATCATATTCATCCACATTCATCTCCATCAAAAATTCTTTGGCATCCCCCACCACGGCAAGGGGATTCATCGTACTGGCGAATTCACCCTGCTCTTTCAGGATTTTGTAGACCATACCCGACGCTTCCGCCTTGACAAGGTAATCGCCGGCCTGCAGCGTACTGATCCTGAGGTTGTTTTTTGACTGTTTTGAAGCGAATACCAGCTGACGCTGCAGTTCGCTGTAACGGAGCCGGGCCACCCTGTATTCGGCGAGCGAATTTTTATAGGCCAGCTCCTTCTGTTCAAACTCGTTCAGGCTTCCGATCTGCTGCGACCATAAATTCCGCTGGCGCATAAGCATCAGCGAATCGTTCTTCATATTTCCCTGCGCAACCTCCTGCGCTACCCGTGCCTCGCTGATCTTGTCCGTGTTGGCATACAGGTCGGCGTTATCCGCCGCCAGCCGCGCATTGCTGGTATTGAATTTCGATGATTCATCCCTCACCCTGAGCAACGGATCGCCCTTGCGCACGGTATCCCCTTCGGTGACCAGAATTTCCTGGATCAACCCGTTCACGGTGGAAAATACCTCGTACTGGTTTTTACTTTTGACAATTCCCGAAGCATAAACCGACTCGGAGATGGTTTCAACGGTCGGGCTTGTTGTTTCGCTGCCGGGCTTACAGGCGGGCAACGTCAGCGTAATCACTATTAAAAACCAGGCCTTCATAAGGGGATTTTGTGAAAGGTTCATTTCAGGTTGTTGCAAAGGTCCCGTAACCCGATCGCGAAAGTGTTACAAAATGTTGGAAAGAACTTGCATCATTCACACATTTCAGGAATTTCCTTCCTTCATCCTACGCATCCCGCAAGGCAGATTCAGCGTCGCCGCCGAATGTGTGAATCATGCAAAGATCTCCGAAAGTTATGTAACACATGGCCTGCGTCACAGTCCTAATTTTGTCCGGCAAAAGCACAGCAACATGATCAGATTCAATCCGGTAGTTAAAGTCAGTGGGTTTGCAAGGGTGCAGTCGGTCAGGCTCAGCGAAAAGACCATGGCCAAAACCGCAGTCGCACATGGGTTTTTAACCAATATTGCCGATGTCACCCTTTTCATCATGCGCGTGGCCAGGGAAACCTTCTCGCGCAGGTTCGAATTCAATGAATTCATGCGCCAGTGTTTCCAGATCGGGAACAAGTCGCTGCCGCTGATCTCGGTGACCGGGATCATCATGGGGCTGGTGCTGACGATCCAGTCGAGGCCGGCACTGATCCGTTTTGGCGCGGTAACGCTCCTGCCGGGCATGGTTGCCGTCTCCCTCATCCGCGAGATGGGTCCCGTGATCACAGCCCTCATCTGCGCCGGCAAGATCGGCTCGGGGATGGGGGCTGAACTGGGTTCGATGAAGGTTACCGAGCAGATCGACGCCATGGAGGTTTCATCGACCAACCCGATGCGCTTCCTCGTGGTCACACGGGTGCTCGCCGCAACCATCATGGTGCCTCTCCTGATCCTCTACGCCGATGCACTGGGCATCGCCGGAAGCTGGGTCGGCGCCAACCTGAAGGGCGATGTCACCTTCTTCCTGTTTTTCTCCCAGGCTTTCAGCCACATCAGGTTCTCCGACTTCCTGCCCGCCGTCATCAAATCATTCTTTTTCGGTGCGGTCATCGGCCTGGTCGGATGCTACAAGGGATACAATGCCGGGCGGGGAACCGAAAGCGTGGGCATCGCGGCCAATTCGGCAGTCGTACTTGCATCGCTGTTGGTCATCATCGTCGATATGATCGCCGTACAGGTCACCGACATGCTCTTTTGAAAATAAAACCAGGGTTATAGCCCATTTTACACGTCATGAAACCGGAACAACCAGTAACCAAGGCAGAAAAAACACCCGGGATAATCGGGAATGAACCGGTGATCGCGATCAGCAAACTAAGGAAATCATTCGGTAAACAGGAGGTGCTGCACGACGTGTCGCTGAAACTTATGAACGGCGAGAACCTGGTGGTACTGGGAAAATCCGGGTCAGGCAAGTCGGTGCTTATCAAATGCATCGTCAGGCTGCTGTTTTCCGACGGGGGAACTGTAAGCGTGTTCGGAAAAAATGTGATGACCCTTAATGATGAGGAACTATCGGAGGTACGCCAGAAAATCGGCTTCCTTTTCCAGAGCAGCGCCCTGTACGACTCCATGACGGTAAGGCAGAACCTTGAATTCCCCCTCCGGCGGATCTGGCGCGGACTCAGCGAAAAAAATATTGAGGACAAGGTGCATGAAGTACTCGAAAACGTCGGCCTCGCCGACGCGCTCAACAAGATGCCCTCTCAGCTTTCGGGTGGTATGCGGAAGCGGATCAGCCTGGCACGGACCATTATCGTCGATCCGCTGGTGATGCTCTACGACGAACCCACCACCGGGCTCGACCCGGTAACATCCGACGAGATCAGCATACTCATCAACGAGGTTCAGAAAAAATACAAAACCTCCTCCATCATCATCACCCACGACATCCGGTGCGCCCGCAGCACGGCAAACCGCATCATCATGCTCCGCGACGGCGTCGTTTATTCAGAAGGAAATGTGACCGACTATGAAAAAACAACCGACCCCGTCATCAAATCCTTCTTCCAGTAACCCGTCAGTCGTCACTCGTCACTCGTCACTTCCAATCGTAAATCGTAAATCGTAAATTGCATGGATACTCAATCTCAAAAATTCAAAGTCCGGCTTGGTCTCTTCATCGCTGGCGGGCTGGCACTCTTCATCCTGGCCATCTTCATCATCGGGAAGCAGAAAAACCTGTTCAACCCCGTCTTCAGACTGACCTCTACATTTTACAATGTAAGCGGTTTGCAGGTGGGGAACAACGTCCGTTTTTCGGGGATCAATGTCGGCACGGTCGACAACATCCGCATCATCAACGATTCGACGGTGCGGGTTGACATGCTCATTAAAAAGGAGGTCAGGCAGTTTATCAAGTCCGACTGTGAAGTGGCCATCGGTTCCGAGGGACTGATCGGGGACCGCCTGCTGATGATCACGCAGGGGAGTACCAGTGCCCCTGAGGCAAAGGAGGGACAGGCACTCGCATCGGCCGAGCCGGTGGAACTGAGCGCCATCATGTCCAGTCTGCAGGTTACGGCTGGCAATGCTGAGATCATTTCCGACCAGCTCGGGGAGATCATGGTAAAAATAAACGGCGGCAGGGGCACGCTGGGCCGGCTGATCCAGGATACGTCAATTGCGAACAACTTCAGCCAGACCATGCTGAACATCAGGCGCAGCAGCAAGGGACTGGATGAGAACATGGAGGCAGCCAAGCATAATTTCCTGCTGAAAGGTTATTTCAACAAGAAGGCTAAGGCGGCAGAAAACCAGAAGAAGGATTCCGATAAAGTTGCGGCGGATGAGCAGAAGAAAAAGGATGCCGACATGAAAAAAGCAGCCAAAGAAAAAGCCAAAGAGGATCAAAAATGATGTACTGTGCGGGAAAGGGAGTAACTTGCCTGTTATTTCATAACCCGTTCTGCCATGGACATCATGAACACCGGATCCCAAAAGGGTTCTCCAGCCGTTACGGTTGCGGCATTTATCGTCATCATCACGGGAGTGGTGTATGCGAAATCGATCGTCACACCCATCCTTCTCGCCCTGTTCATCAGCATCATATGTGCCCAGCCTATCTCCTGGCTTGTAAATAAAAAGGTGCCCCAGGCACTGGCGCTGGTCATCGTGTTGCTTGGGATGATCCTGCTGTTTTCAGGATTTACATTCCTCATCGGCGGCACCCTGTCGACCTTTACAGGCAATGTTTCAAAATATGAATCGTCGCTCACCACGATCATCAACTCATTCATCCAGTTTTTAAACGACAAGGGGATGCGGATCCCGAAGGATCAGCTGACCGGTTTCATCCAACCAGCCAGGGTTCTTGAATTCACGGCCGGGGTGGTGAATTCCCTGCTGAACATGATGGGCAACACCTTTCTGATCTTCCTGATCATTTTGTTTATCCTGATGGAATTCGGGAGTTTCCCCATGAAGGCGAAGGCCATCCTGAGCGGGTCGGACGAATCAATCTCCTACCTGTTCACCATCATCCAGAATGTCCGCCACTACCTCGCGATCAAAACCCTGGTTTGCCTGCTCACCGGTATCCTCATCTACGCCGCCCTGATGATCATCGGTGTCGATTACCCGCTGATGTGGGCCCTGATCGCCGCACTGATGAATTACATCCCGAACATCGGGTCGATCATTGCAGCCTTCCCTGCAGTCCTGTTTGCCCTCGTCCAGTTTGGCGTCGGCGGAGCCTTGTGGACGCTCGGTTCGTTTATGCTTGTCAACAACATCCTTGGAAATTTCATCGAACCGCGGATCATGGGCAGGGGACTTGGACTGTCGACGCTCGTCGTCTTCCTCTCCCTGCTGTTTTGGGGTTTCATCCTCGGAACCGTCGGTATGTTCCTCTCGGTGCCCCTCACCATGACCATCAAGATCATCCTGGAACAGAAAGAGGATACCCGGTGGCTTGCGATCCTGCTGGGGACTCCTGCCGAAGCGAAATTACAACTGGCGCGCAAAGAAGCGGAGGAAAAATGTATATCGAATATTGATCAACGAAGTTTGAAGTCTGAAGTATTGCCTACGGCAAGAAAACAAATGCAAAATGGTAAGAAGGTAAAATGGAAATAGGCAACAGGCAATAGTGCAAAGGCAGAAGCCGGCTTATAACGAACCTCTCCCCGGCCCTGGGGAAAAAGGACCTCTCCCCTGACCCTCCCCTTGAAGGGGCTAACATGGCTTCTGGATAGGCAGTATTTACTAATGTTTTAGAGGGTAGTGCCTAAAAACTGTCAACTTTACTGACAGGTGTTCAAAACGTACACACCTAGTTTGTAAACAAATGACAAGCTAATTAAAGGTTTGTAACCCCTTGCAAAATTACGTTAATTCCCTTTCAAAAAATCTGAAGCTACCTGAAATAGTTTTATAAAAAAAATTAGCCGCCGCTAATTTTGAACTATTATTTCTTATCGAAAATCACCTTTTCAGATAGCAAAATAAAAATCCATTTCCGGGCAAAAAAATAATATCGGGATCCCTTCAGGATACCTCAAAATTTTTTATTTGTATATCCTTGTATTTTTTTGTATTATTCTGTACTAATTTGTATTAATTAGTTCACTATCAAGCAGTTGTTCATAACTTTATTTTTTTTTATCACTCATGAATGTCTACTTTCGCCGCCGGTAATTTAAACTATAAATCATGGACAAAATGTTAAGAATCGAAAAACCGGTAACGGCCAAATATGTTTGCAAAATTATAGGGGTTAGCAGACCTGCACTTCACAGATATAGTAAATCAGGGATGGTCCGCTCTTATAAACTGGGAGGGAAGCTTTTTTACTTTGAGACTGAGGTA
>CAIMWF010000129.1 GCA_903845055.1 uncultured Bacteroidales bacterium
AACGCCCTCACCCGCGAATATATCGCCAGCGGCCTCGAACGGAAAAATATCGTGGCCACCCTTACCATCAACTTTATCGACAATGAACTCCTGGGGATTTCCGATTCGCTCAACAGGTCGGAACGCGGGCTGATGAATTTCAGGACCGACAAGAAGGTGATGAACCTGGACGCCCAGTCGCAGCAGGTGTTTGAAAAAATGATGCAACTGCAGGATGAGAAAGCCGTATTGCTGGTGAAGAACAGCTACCTGAAAAACATGAAGCAATACATCGAATCGGACAAGAAACTCGATGAGATGATCGTTCCCGCTTCGATGGGTATTGAGAACAGCATGCTGAACGAACTTACTGCCAAACTGACCGAACTCTATATGAAGCGGTCGGAAAGCGCACTCTACTCAAATGCAAAAAGTCCAAATATAATCTCGCTCGATAACCAGATCGCAACATTGAAAAAGGCATTGTATGAAAACACTTGCAATGCTCTGACTACGAACGAAAACATGCTCAGTGAAGTAGCGAAGCGGATGTCCGTGGTCATGGGGCTCATCGAGAAGCTCCCTGAAACCCAGCGGGTTTTGTTCGGGATCGAACGCAAATTCAAGCTCATCGACGCCTCCTATACCTACCTGCTCCAGAAACGGTCGGAGGCGCTCATCACCCGGGCGGCCAACACCTCCGACAACGAGATCATCGACCAGGCACCGAATGCAGGGGTTGCCCATGTCTTCCCCAACAAAAGCCAGAACAACATCATCGCCCTCCTCCTCGGGATCATGCTCCCGCTCCTCTATATCTTCGGAAAAGGGTATTTCAACAAAACGATCCTGACCCGCGAGGACATCGAGAAGATGACCCAGCTGCCCTTCATGGGCAACCTGCTCCACAGCCAGAAGGGGAGCAGGGTGGTGATCGACTCGCCGAACTCGACCAGCACCGAGGCTTTCCGAACGGTGCGCACCAACATCAACTACCTCCTGCAGCGCAAGGAGCGGCAAACCATCCTCATCACCTCCGACATTGTGGGGGCCGGCAAGACCTTCGTATCGGTCAACCTGGCCTCGATCTTCGCCCTCTACGGCAAAAAGACCCTCCTCATGGGGTTCGACCTTCGCAAGCCCAGGATTTTCGAGGATTTCAACCTCACCAACGATGTAGGGATCAGCTCGTACCTGAGCAACAAGCACACCCTCGCCGGGGTGATCAAGCATTCGGGGGTCGAAAATCTTGACATCATCATGGCCGGGCCCGTTCCGCCCAACCCCGCCGAGCTGATCGCCTCCGAACAATGCGTGGAGATGTTCGCGAAGCTGAAGGAGATGTATGAGTACATCATCATCGACACCCCGCCGGTGGCCCTGGTCACCGATGCCATCCTGCTGATGAAGCATTCCGACGCCAACCTCTTCGTCGTGCGCCAGGGGGTCACCCACAAGAAGATCTTCGCCTCGGTGATCCGCGACATGGAGTTGCATGAAACGCCCCACCTGGCCATCGTGCTGAACGATTTCGACCTGGCACAGGGCACCTACGGCTATGGCTACGGGTATGGTTACGGTTACGGGTACGGCTATGGTTATGGCTATGGCTACGGGTACTATTCAGATGACCACGAAAAGCTGGTCAAAAAATCGGTCCTGGCAAGGATCTTTGCAAGGCCTGAGCGGCAGAAGAGACGGAAGAGGAAGGTGTAGCCCCCCACCCGGCCTCCCCCAAGGGGGAGGAGAGAGATTTGTTAGTAATTGTTTTCCCGTAATTGCATGTAGGCTTTGGGGTGAAGGCAAGCGGGGCAGTTTTCAAGGGCTTTTTCCGATTCGTACACGTAACCGCAGTTGAGGCATTTCCACCACACTTTCCCGTCTTTGATGAAGACTTTGTCTTCGGAAATGTTCTGCAGGAGTTTTAAATAGCGCCGTTCGTGTTCCATCTCCACCCTGGAGATCATTTTAAAGGCGGTGGCTACTTCGGCAAACCCCTCCTCTTTGGCTGTTTCGGCAAAATGAGGGTACAACTCCTCCCACTCTTCGTGTTCTCCTTCGGCGGCGGCTTTCAGGTTTTCCCTGGTGGTCCCGATAATCCCGGCGGGATAGGATGCCGTAATCCCGGTCATTCCTCCCTCCAGGAATTTAAAGAAACGCTTGGCATGCTCCTTCTCCTGGTTCGAAGTCTCCATGAAGATGGCGGCAATTTGTTCATAACCCTCTTTTTTGGCTACGCTCGCGAAAAATTCATAGCGGTTGCGTGCCTGCGATTCGCCGGCGAATGCCTTCAGCAGGTTCTGTTCGGTTTGGGTACCTTTTAACGATTTTGTCATAATTTTTAATGTTGGATGTGATCATTTCAGGGATATCATCGATTGAATCCTCTTCTTTTTTTTGTAAAAGTACGGAATTTTTCACCTGTTATATGATTCACACAAGGCAGGGTTATGTTCCCGGCTCTTCGGGGATGATGATCCAGGCGATGAAGTAACCGAGCAGGCCCATGCCGGCTGCGAAAAACGAAACTGCCCACAAAACCCTGATGAGCACAGGGTCGATGTTGAAATAGTTGCCTAACCCGCCGCAAACGCCTCCCAGCACGCGGTCGTTTTTTGAACGGAAGATTCTTTTTGGTTCCATGGTTTTATATTTGAAGGTTAGATGAAGGTTGAGGGGTTGGGTTACAAAAGTAGGATTTTTTTCCCGGGGGGCGGAATTCCCTACCTTTGCCAAAACCACACTCCATGGAATGGATCGATAAACTGGATGGCAATGTGATCGTGAGCGATGCACAGGGAAAGATCATCTACATGAATGAAAAAGCCATCGCGCATTATGAAAAGGACGGCGGCAGCAGCCTGATCGGGAAAGACTTGCTGGAATGTCACGGGGAGGCATCGCGGAAAAAGATCCTGGAGATCATGGCCACAGGGCAGAACAACGTTTACACCATTGAAAAGCGGGGAACGAAAAAGATCATATACCAGTCACCCTGGTTCAGGGGGGGCGAATTCAGGGGAATCATCGAACTTTCGCTCGTGATCCCGGCTGAAATGGAGCATTTTGTGAGGGGGTGAGGGGTTATTTTGCTGCCTTCTTTTCGTCGGCGATTTTCTTCAGCACCTCTTCCTGCAAAAGTTTGGGCAGGGGGGTGTATTTGAAGAACTCCATGGAGTAGTTGGCGCGCCCGCTGGAGATATTTCGCAGCTGGGTGGCGTAACCGAACATCTCCATCAGGGGCACAAAGGCATTGACTTTCTGCGATCCCTTGCGGTAACGGCGCATCGCTTCGATCTTCCCGCGGCGGCGGTTGAGGTTGCCCACCACATCGCCGATGTATTCGTCGGGGGTGTTCACCTCCACCTTCATCATCGGTTCGAGCAAAACGGGGTCGGCTTTCATGAAGCCCTGTTTAAACCCGATGGATGCACAGGTCTGGAAGGCCATGTCGGAGCTGTCGACCGGGTGGAAACTGCCGTCGAGCAGAACCACCTTCACGTCTACAACGGGGTACCCGGCCATCACGCCGCGTTCGAGGGTCTTCAGGATTCCCTTGTTCACCGAAGGAATGTATTCGGCGGGGATGTTGCCGCCCTTGATCTTCTCGATGAATTCGTAACCCTTTCCTTCATTTGGTTCCATGCGCATGAGCACATGGGCGAACTGGCCCTTGCCCCCCGTTTGCTTGGAGTGCTTGTAGTTTGATTCGACTTCGCTGGTAATGGTTTCGCGGAAGGCCACGGCGGGTTCGCCCACGATGGCATCGACCTTGAATTCGGTCCTTAAACGGTCGACGATGATCTCGAGGTGAAGCTCGCCCATTCCGGCGATGATCGTCTCTTCGGTTTCATCATCAAAGCGCACGTTGAAGGAGGGATCTTCCATGGCCAGCTTGTGCAGGGCCTCGCCCAGTTTTGACTGGTCGGCCCGTTTGGCGGGGTTGATCTTGAGTTCGATGACACTGGGCGGAATGTGGATGTTTTCAAGCAGGAGGCGGTGTTCGTCACTGCACAGGGTATCACCGGTTTTGGTGACTTTCATCCCGATAAGGGCAACGATGTCGCCTGGGCCTGCTTCTGCGATCTCCTCGCGGTCCTTGGCGTGGATACGGAAAATGCGGCCTACGCGTTCGTGCTTGCCCTTGGTTGAATTGTACACCTGCATGCCGCTTCTGAGTGTGCCCGAGAAAATGCGGGTGAAGGTTTGCTGTCCGACGAACGGGTCGTGGATCAGTTTGAATGCCAGCGCTGAAAATGGTTCTTTGGGCGAAGGGTGGCAGGTGTGCAGTTTTTCGGGATCCTCCAGGTCGGTGCCGGTTACGGCGCCCACATCCACCGGGGAAGGGAGGTAATCGACCACGGAATCGAGCAGCATCTGGACTCCTTTGTTTTTGTAAGCGGCCCCGCAGAATACAGGCGTGATGAGCAGTTTGAGCGTGGAATCACGCAGCGCCTTCTTCATCAGTTCCGGTGGAACCGGTTTGTCTTCCATGAAGAGATCCATGATCTCGTCGTTGAATTCGGCCAGTTTTTCAACGGCCCAGGCACGGGCCTCTTCCGTTTTCTGTTTATATTCTTCCGGGATCTCGGTTTCAACCTGTTCCATCTCCTGGAAGATGTAAGCTTTGCGGAAGATGATGTCGATGATGCCTATGAAATGCTCTTCGGCACCCATCGGAAGGTGGAAGGGGACGGCGTTGGCGTCGAGATATTTGTTCATCTGAGCAACCACGGCGGGGAAATCGGCGCCGGTGCGGTCCATCTTGTTGATAAAGGCAAAACGGGGCACGCGGTAGCGGTCGGCCTGGTTCCAAACGGTTTCGCTCTGGGGTTCGACGCCGCCCACGGCGCAGAAAACGGCAACCATGCCGTCGATCACGCGCAGCGAGCGCTCCACCTCGATGGTGAAGTCAACGTGCCCGGGGGTGTCGATGAGGTTTATCTGGTGGCCCTTCCAGGCGCAGGTGATGGCGGCGGAGGCAATGGTGATGCCGCGCTCCTGTTCCTGTTGCATGAAGTCCATGGTGGCGGCGCCATCGTGCACCTCGCCCATCTTGCGGTTCGTACCGGAAAAGAAGAGGATCCGCTCGGTAACAGTAGTCTTCCCGGCATCGATATGTGCCGCAATTCCTATATTTCTAAGTTTGTTCAAAGGCATATGATGTGATTTTTTAAGGGGGTGCAAAGGTACAATAATTTTCTGATTTACAACATATAGGAGTTTCGGATGAAGAAGGTCGCCCCCTCCCCAGCCCTCCCCCAAGGGGGAGGTCGCCCCCTCCCCCAGGGGGGAGGCTCGCCCCCTCCCCAGCCTTCCCCCAGGGGGGAGGGAGTTTGGTTTGGGTGCTAAGAAGTTGTATATGGGATACTTAAGCGGGATTCTTTACTGATCGGTTTTTTTTCGGGGCGGGCCCGAAAATGGGGGATTAGCTTTTCAGGAGGTCAAGAAAACGGGGTGTATCATCTTTCCCGGTTATCGCAAATGCAAAAAATGGCCGGTGTCATCTGTTTTATAGCTAATTTTGCTCCAAATTATAACCCGGACAAGCAATCACCATGCAAACCTCGAAAAACACCATCCTGATCACGGGAGGAGCCACAGGTATCGGATTCGGACTGGCCGAACAGTTCCTGAAGATGGATAATACTGTCATTATATGTTCAAGAAGAGAAACCCGGCTCAAAGAGGCGCAGCAAAAATTGCCAGGACTGAACATCCGGGTGTGCGATGTTACCCGGATCGCCGACAGGATGAGCCTGGTGAATTGGATCACGGAAGCCTTCCCGAACCTCAACATCCTTATCAACAATGCCGGGATCCAGAAAAATTTCGACCTGACAGGGTTGATAGACATTGCCGCCGTGGAGGAGGAGTGCGACACAAATTTCATTGCCCCGGTCCACCTGACCAATTTGCTGACCGGTCATTTGAGAAATCAGCCCCAGTCGGCAATTGTCAACATCACCTCGGGACTGGCCTTCACGCCGCTGGCCTTCATGCCCGTTTATTGCGCCACCAAAGCGGCGCTCCATTCATTTTCGCTCTCCCTGCGTCACCAGCTTTCCGGAACATCTGTCAAAGTATTTGAGATTGCCCCGCCGATCGTGGATACGGAACTCGACGGGGGCGCCCGTGACGAGCGCGGGCAGCGTGACCGGGGGATCTCGCCGGAAGAGTTTGCCACGCTGGCCATCGCTGCCTTGAAAGAGAATGTATACGAGGCGGCCATCGGGTTTGCCGCCAACCTGAGACTGAAACGCGAAGCGATGTTCGGCCAACTGAACCCGGAACACAGGGGATCTTAACAAAATCAAATTTTTACGCATGAAGATAGTTACAACTGCGATCCTGCTGGTAATCACCCTGATGGCAGTTCCACTTTTCAGCTGGTTTTTCGGAACGGCACCCGGCCCGGTCGAGTGGAAAGCGATTCACACGCTTGCCATCATCGCCGGCATCGTTATTGCCTACTCATTCATTGTCGGGGAGTTGACCCGCAACAACAGCCAGGTGGATAAACTCTGGAGCCTCATCCCCATTATCTACGTATGGGTGGTGGCAGGTTACGGCGATTTTTCACCGAGGCTCGTCATGATGGGCATCCTGGTGATGCTCTGGGGGCTTCGGTTAACGGTAAACTTCGCCATGAAAGGAGCCTACCAGTGGCGTTTCTGGGCCGGAGAGGAAGATTACCGCTGGCTTGTCCTGCGGCAGAAACCGGAGTTCAATCCCAGGTGGAAATGGACGCTTTTCAACCTGCTGTTTATTTCAGGGTACCAGAACATCCTTATCCTGCTTTTCACCCTTCCCGCCATTGTGGCCCTTCAGTACAACGCTGTGCCGTTGGGTGTTTTCGACTGGGTCGCGGCCGGTTTGATGGTGTTTTTTATTGGCTACGAAACAGTTGCCGACATCCAGCAATGGAATTTTCAAAGCAATAAGCGCGCAATGATTAAAACGGGCGAAAAACTCACCGGCGACTATAAGAAGGGATTTCTGGACAAGGGATTGTGGGGACTGAGCCGCCACCCCAACTATTTTGCCGAGCAGGCTGTGTGGGTTTGCTTTTATCTTTTCAGCATCGCTGCCAGCGGTGCGCTGTTCAACTGGAGTATTGCCGGCTGCCTGCTCCTGGTGGTACTTTTCCAGGGCAGCTCAAATTTCAGCGAAGAGATCAGCGCAGGCAAATACCCCGCCTATGAAGCGTATCAAAAGACCGTCAGCCGTTTTTTCCCATTTGGCCG
>CAIMWF010000130.1 GCA_903845055.1 uncultured Bacteroidales bacterium
CAAACATGGATGAGCACGCCCACAGATTACTTTTCTGATATGGGGCTGTTCACCTGCATCAGGGCCTTTGACATTGACAACGACAACATCTTTGAGATATTCGTCGGGTATGCAAGCGGCCTGGTCGAGATTTACAAAGGCAGCGACATGTCATTGATCCGCTCCTTTTATTCGGGGACATCAGCCGTTAATGACATCCTGTTTGCGGATGTAAACAATGACGGGCAGAAAGAGGTCGTTTGCTGCAATAATGACCATACTTACCTTTTCAACAGCGGCAGCTTTTCCCTGGAAAACACCCTGCCTTACGGATCGAACAGGTTTGCTGCCGGAAATGTGGATGCCGACCCGGCCATCGAGATTGTCTATTCGAACGGGACCATCCTGCAACTCAACGGAAATACCCCCGTTGTTGAATGGAACATCTACACCCCACTCCTGGATTACGCCCTGGTGGCGCTCACCGACACCGACAACGACGGCATGGAAGAGGTTATCATCGCCAAACCGTGGGCCGCGATTGAGATTTACGATGCCGACCTGAAAACCCTGAAGGGGACGATCACTACCGATCTCAATATCGATGCCATGATCGTGGCCGATGTAAACGGCGACGGGAAGAAGGAGATCCTCTACGGCGACGGTCAGTGGGGCAGCATTTTCTGTTACAATTCACTAAGTCTCCAGCAGATGTGGTCGATACCGAACCCGGAACACGGGGTGACGCAAATCGCCGTGGCCGATGCAGACCATGACGGTCAGCTGGAGGTGCTCTGGGGAGCCGGGTGCACCTCGTCAGGTTCCGATTACCTCTATGTACACAACATCGCCAACCAGGCCCTGGAATTCCAGAGCAAGGACATCGACGGGCCCTTTTATGCAGTCGAAACCGGTGATGTGGACGGCGACGGTCATGATGAAATCGTGACGGTGTCGGCCGAAAGCGAGTCGGATTATGACAGCGGCATCCTCTCCATCTTCGACGGTACGACGGGCAAACTAAAGTGGCAGTGCGATGGCAATTTTTTCCCGGGAACCTGGGATGGCATTCATACGCTGAAACTGGCCAATGTCACCGGCGATGCAACAAAGGAGATCATCGTGGGAACAGACAATTTTTATGATGGCATTGTGTACATCGTCAGCGGGGTTACCCATCAGATCCTTTCATCATCCAAAATATTCGGTACCGGGGGAATGAATGCCATCATGGGCCTCGATATTGCAGATGCCGACGGTGACGGAACCCCCGAGCTTGTACTGGCAGACAATAACGGCCTTTTGGTGGTCAACCCGGCAAACTGGGCAGTTAAATGGTCAGTACCACTTGTACCGGGATACAGTGTAACGTCGGTGATGGTTGGAAACGTCGACAGCGATCCGAATCCTGAAATAATCGTCTGCAAGGGACTCGTTTCGGTGTATGATGGTGTTACACATGAATTGTGGACCAATTCCGATGCAAACTGCACCAACATCGACCTGTACGACTGGAATAATGATGGTGTAAAGGAGATCATCGCCTGCACCGATGATGGCCAAATCCTCCTGATTGACCGGCAGACCGGCCTGACTACATTGCTGTTGCAGCCCGTCACTGCCCGGATTGACGGGATCCGTATCGCAAACCTTGATGGCACAGGGTCTCCGGAATTCATATTTACCAGCGGCGGCAAGATCTTTTTTGCCAATGCGGCCGGGGAGATGCTCTCCACCAATAGTTTTGGTTCAGGCGCAGGGAGTTATGGCTCGCTTAAATTGGCTGACCTGAAAAAGGACGGCGTGCTGGAAATTATGGCAGGCACCTACAACCAGGTCGTACAGGTTTCGCAGGAGTGCTCGCAGTGCCTTGGATTCAGGGCGGTTGCCGGAGGCACAAACGCCAGTTGCACTCCCGGCAATGACGGATCCGCCACCGCCGTCACGGTTGCCGGTACGGCACCATATACTTTCCGCTGGAGTACCGGAAGTACCCAGCAAACCATCTCCGGGCTGGCTCCTGGACAATATACCCTCCAGGCAACCGACAGCAAGGGCTGCCCGGCACAGGATACCGTCACCATTGCACAATCGGCCATCAGCACCATCATCTCGGGAACCGACGTGGGGTGTCACGGGATCCAGGATGGCGCTGCCGCAATCACCATCTTTACCGGGACTCCGCCATACCAGTATCACTGGAGCAACGGTTCAGCATTCCAGGCAATTACCGGGCTTGCACCGGGTACATACACCTGCGTCGTGAGCGATCATATGGGCTGTTCCGAAACAAGAAGTGCTGCCATCACCAGGGATACGGTTAAAATATTCCTCGTTACCGTGAATCCTGCCTGTTTCGGCTACCCGGGAAGGGGATCGGTGCAGACCATAAGCGGTACCCCCCCGTTTGTTTACTTATGGGGAGGTGAAGCCGGCAACAACGTCAACTACAACCTCCAGCCGGGGAGTGCCATCCTTACTGTAAGGGATCAGTTGAACTGCGCGGCAACCAAGACATACACGATCACTGAACCTCCACAGATACTGCTTTCCACTTCTTACATCCCCGACGATACATCCACACCAGCCGCCGACGGGCAGGCCACGGTGTTTGTAACCAGCGGCACGCCTCCCTATTATTACCAGTGGGATGACCCCTACCACCAGACCAATTCCACCGCAACCAACCTGGGCAAAGGCCACTACACCGTGACCGTTTACGATTACGCAGGATGCCGTCAAACCACCGGGGTTGATGTTTTTGGCCTTTCGGTGGACGAGCAAAACCAGGGATCCATAAACCTCAGCCTCTTTCCAAACCCCGCATCGGATCTCCTGAATGTCTCGGCAGACTTTCCAAACCCCGTGTCGGGGACGATCAAACTGCTCAACATCACCGGGAAGGTGGTCGACAGCAGACAAATCACTGCACAGAACAAGGCGAACTTCATTTTTGACCTGAAAGGGTATCCTTCGTCAATTTACCTGGTTGTCCTGCAGACAGAACATGCTACGGTGACAAGAAGTTTGGTAATAACAAGGTAGGCGGCCCCGGCTGAAACAGGCGGGATTGGCAATCAGGACGAGGTTTTACTGCGTTGGTTTTAGGCCGTTCTCCTTTGCCTTCGATGCGATCCGCTCATAATCTTCCTTTCGCCCCATCTTCCCATAGGCGAATAAAAGCGCCTGGTAGGCATCGGGATAGGCCGGGTTGATCACCAGTGTCCTTTCCCACAGGCTGATGCCTTCTTCCGGGTGCGAATGGTTGAAATAGAGCAACCCGAGGTTGTAGTAAGCGTTCTCGTAGGTGGGGTTTATCCGGATCTCTTCGAGATAATATTTTTCCGCCTCCGCCACCCGTTCGGTCCGCATGCAAACAAGGCCTGTGTTGCTGTTGGCCATCGGTTCGTATGGGTTGATCTGCAGCGCCTTCCTGAACAACGGCTCGGCCTTTTCAAGGTTTTCGTTCAGAAAATACATCGCTCCAAGGTTGTTGTAATTAAAGGCATTGGAAGGTGAGGTATCCACGGCATTCTGCCAGAAGGCAAACTGGTCTTTGAAGTGCCTTGTATGAAGGTAAGTCAGCACGCCGAAAAGCAGGCAAATCCCTGCCACAGCTGCAATTGGGACCATGCGTGTAAAATCTGCCTTGTTCACCGGTGTGCAAACCATGAAAATGATGAAGATACCTACCAGGGAAAGGTAGCTGCGGTGTTCTGAAAAATTGGGGATCTGGTTATTGATGGAAACAAACGATGGTACCAGGAAGGCCAGGAACCATAAGAGTCCAAAAGAATAAATCAGCCATTGTTTCGGTTTGGTGACCGCCACCAGGCCGGCCAGCAATGCAATGGCAATGACCCCGAGTACGACCGACACTTTCATATCAGTCAAAACAGGAAATACCGACAGATCAAACGGGAAAAGTGCTTTGCCCAGAAAGGGCAGCACTGCCGGCAGGTTTTTTGCAATGGAAAGAAGCTGGATCGAAACAGGAACCCCGTTTAAACCGCCCAGGGCAAGATATCTTAAAACAGCCCAGCCAACGGTGATGATGACCCACCCCGTGCCGGCAATGGAATATTTTTTCAGCGGGGCAGGCCGCATCGCAAAACCGTAAAAAACAATCAGCCCGGGCAGCACAAAGGCATTTTCCTTGGTGAGCAGGGCCAGGAGATAAAACAACAGGTGCAGCATGACATACCGGTTGTTGCCTCTTTTCAGGTATTTCAGCCAGAACAGGAAGGATCCCAGGATGAAGATGGCAAGCAGGGAATCGTTTCGCCCGGGAACCCACGCCACTGCCTGCGTCACCATCGGGTGAACCAGGAAGAGCATTCCGGCCACGAATGACCGGATCCGGCCAAACCCCGCTTCGGCAAAGAACAGGAAAAGCAGGAAGGTGGCCAGGATGTGATAAAGGATGTTGGAGAAATGAAACATGGCAAAACTTCCATTTCCAACAATCGCATCCGCCATAAAGGATATGGTAAGGATGGGCCTGTAGTAGAATCCGTGACCGGCCGGGGAATGAAAAGCATCTTCACCGAAGGCCGTAAAGAGAATTGAAGCCGATTTCAGTTTATCCAGGTTGTTCAGGATCAGGGTCTGATCATCGAGATAGGTGTATCTGAAGCTCACCGATTGCCCGAAAAGGATGAATGCCACGATGGCAAACCACAACAGCGGGAAACCTTTGCCGAGCAGCTTCGGATATCTTTCCGAATGATCATTCGATGCCGGTTGACTGGGTTTTTCAGCGAAACCCGCTCCCTCCCTGGCTTTTTCATTTACCATGACACGTGAGTTTGAACCGTGCTATAACTTCCTGCAAACAGGATGCAAATGTATAGGGAAATGGACAAATTAAAAAACCGGCATGCGGTTCGTTTTCAGATAAAAGATGAAAAAAGTCATCCCGTTCAGGATAAAAAATTTATTAGATTTGTACATCATTCAAAACCAACCTTATGAACCTCAGAACCTCCATTTTTGCCATGGTACTGCTGCTTTGTGCAACGATTCTCCGGGCCCAGGATTCTTCACAGGAGTTATTCTTCAAGGCTGCCAAAGCAAATGATGTCAAATCACTGCAAGTTTTTCTTGACAAGGGAATGGATGTCAATGTCAAAAACCGCTATGGTGTTACAGCCCTCTCCTTTGCTGCCGACAAGGGAAACCAGGCAGCCGTTGACCTGCTCCTGGAGCATGGGGCAGACCCGAACCTGAAAGATTCCTTTTATGGGGAAACAACGCTGGGATGGGCTATTGGTAAAAAAAACAGCTCCATCATCCGAAGCCTGATCAATCATGGAGGGGACTTGAAAAATGAAGACCTTGTGCTGAATGCCGCTGGTTCCGGGCTTACCGACATTGTCGGACTTATCCTCGGCAAAGGAGCCCCCGGGGCCGACCAGGTTGTATATTACGCCATCGGCGCCAATGATACTGCCATGTTCAGGGTTGCGTTTCCCTATGTAAAAAACAATGACACTGTTTTAACCCAGGCCCTGGTCGCTGCGACGGCCATTAAAAACGAAAAATTCATCTCGGAATTGAAGGCTGCAGGGGCTAAAATGGATGAAAAAACCGCATCACAGCCAGCCGGTACCCTTGACGAATCCCTGAAAGGAACCTACAAAAGCCGGGAGATGAACAAGGCCGAACTGGAGATCAGCGAAGGGAGTCTGACGGCGAGCTTTGACGGCTCCCCTCCCTATAAATTAAAGTTCGCCACCGACAGCACCTGGCTTTTTGCGGATATCCCCGGATTGTCAATATCGGTA
>CAIMWF010000131.1 GCA_903845055.1 uncultured Bacteroidales bacterium
CAGCTCGATCAGCCCGTTTCCGAGGCTGGTGGCGGAACTGTTCTGGTTGACCAGGTTCTGCTTGAGAATGAGGGTTCCCTGCACGTCGAGCGTACCGCCGCTCTGGACCGAAAGGGTGTTGTTGGAACTCACCACCGATCCCGAACCAACCACCAGGTGGGTGCCTGTCGTGATGGTCTGGGCCTGGATTACCGGGGTTCCCGGCAAACAGAAGACGAGCCCCGCCTGCAGGATCATCACACCTGGTTTTGTGATCACCGTGTTAAAAAAGTTTGTAATTTTCATGTTTACAAAGTTTTATTTAAAACCACCTGCCAGCCCGGAGGCCGGTTGAAGGTCATGAAAAGTCAATAATCAGGAATAAAAAATCAAAACCAATTTTAATCGTAAAGATATTTCGAGAAATCTGCGATAAAGGTACAATGAATAATTTAATTTGTCAACCGTTTATCACAATTTTTATTTTTGCCTAAACGCCGAAGTGCCAGCCGGATATGGAAACCACGTATTTATACTGGTAAGGTTAATGGAAGGGTAACCGGCATTTTAAAATAGTGAAAATATTCACAGCAGAAGTTGGTGGGCGGTTGCAACAAGCGGTTTTTTTGGCTAATTATCAAACTTCAAAGGATCTCCTGTTATTTGTCCACCCCTCCCCGGGAAAAGAGATTTTGGATAAATCCGTTACTGCCGTGCTTTTTCAAAGGATCGGGTGCTGTACGTAAATGAAAGGCAAAACAGACGGGATTTTGGATGGCGTCGGAATTGGCCGTCAACACCTTGTTTTGACAGGCCCCCTTGATTGATGGTTTCAGGTAGCTGGTTTTACCGGATAACGCCGGGTTCAATTCAAAACAGGAATTCCGGTCATTTACTCTGTCAATCCCAAAAGCCTAACAATAACATATAAATTCTTTATATTATTGCGGTTAACAGGTATCTTTGTCCTGAAAAATGACGGTTCGGTTAATTTTTGACTGTGGCCCGCACCTTGATTTTCCCGGTTGCATTCATCCGCAATATCTCCTTTTATGTTAATTTTGTCGTGCAGGCTTGAAACCGTCTACCCGGCACCCGGAGCATTAAAAATGGAGGGGGAACACTGCCGCCACAATCCGGGTGATGAAAAGCCGTGCACATTGAACTAAACCAATCCATATGCAATACATAAGATTTGGAAATACAGGAATGAAGGTGTCCCGCATTTGCCTGGGCACCATGACCTACGGCAAACCGACCGATCGCTGGCCGTGGGCACTGAATGAGGAACAGAGCCGGCCGTTTATCAAAAAGGCGCTGGACCTGGGGATCAACTTCTTTGACTCGGCCGATATGTATTCATACGGAGCCAGCGAGGAGATCGTCGGCGCGGCGCTGAAGGATTTTGCAAAGCGCGACGAGGTGGTGATCGCCACCAAGGTTTTCCAGCCGATGAGCGCGGATCCGAACGACCGCGGACTTTCGCGCAAGCACATCATGCATTCGATCGACGCAAGCCTGAAGAGGTTGCAGACCGATTTCGTGGACCTTTACCAAATCCATCGCTGGGATTACGACACCCCCATCGAGGAGACCATGGAAGCCCTGCACGATGTCGTAAAGGCAGGCAAGGCGCGGTACATCGGGGCATCGTCGATGTATGCGTGGCAGTTTGCAAAGGCGCTCTATACCTCCGACCAGCATGGCTGGACCCGTTTTGTATCGATGCAGCCCCATTACAACCTGCTTTACCGCGAAGAGGAACGGGAGATGATCCCGTTGTGCATTGACCAGAAAATCGCGGTGATCCCCTGGTCGCCGCTCGCCCGGGGACTGCTGACCGGGAACCGGACGAAGGAGCGGAACGAGACAGTCCGCGCAAGAACGGATGAATTCGGGAAAAGTCTCTACAGGTCAGGGTCTGATTTCGATATTGTCGGCCGGCTGGCTCTGATCGCTGCCCAGAGGGGGCAGCCCGACGCGCAGGTGGCGCTGGCCTGGATGCTTGGCAAGCCTTTCATCACGGCTCCCATCATCGGCGCCAGCAAGCCGGGCCATCTCGACGACGCGGTTGCCGCCCTTTCGTTGAAACTGGACGAAAACGAGATGGCGCAGCTGGAAGAACTTTACCAGCCGCACCCGGTACTCGGGCATGTTTAACAGCCGGCTTTGGCCGAAAAGATCGGTGACGGTATCCCGGGTCAGTTCATGGGATAGCCGTAGTCGGTCCAGTCAACCTTCAGGTTGTGCTTCAGGTTAAGGAGCCGGATGTTTTTGTATCCCTGTTCCTTCAGGAGGTTAAAGGCAGGCCTGATGTTCGGGCAGTTGCGGAACGGGCAGCAGCCGCAGTAGAGCACCACCATTTTGTCCTTCGGCACCTTTGCAGCCAGCCTGCTTAAAATATCGAGACCGGCCTTGTTGGCCGTGCTCCCGACATGAACGGCACCTTTGATGTCGGCCAGCGGACCTATGTTGAAAATGGAAGGCACCTCCTTCGAGGTGTTGAGCAGGCCGGCCAGCCCTTCGGGTTCCATCAGCTCTTTCGCGCTCCACGGTTCGCCGGACTGGCAGAACCCATATCCGGAGATGTTCACAAAAACGATCGTAAAAACGGAAACCAGGATGAATCTGAGGTTTTTCATATGCATACATTGATATTTATGCAAATGTATAAAATTGACCTGGAATTTATAGGAACATGATCATCTTGATGTATATTTGACCGGTAAAAACTGCACATCTGTTTCTTCATTTCATCAAATCCGCAAGATGAAAAGCCTCCTTCTTCCGTCGGCAGCAGCGTGGAGTTTCGTGGCCCGCCAGGCGGTGGTGCAGCAGGGACAGGTTTTTAGCAGATCAAGAGCGAGATCGAACGGGCCAGGAATATCCGGAAGCAGGGATATTCATACGATAAGATCTGAAAGGAGATCGACCTGCTTTTCAGGTTTTGCCGGGAATTCCCCGGATCATATAAACATATCAAACATGGAAACATATCGTAAAATTGAACATATCATTCACGGGCAGCCCACCTCCGACGGGGCGGGCGTGAAACTGACCCGTATCTTCGGCCACGGCGAACAGGAATTGCTGGACCCCTTCCTGCTGCTGGATTATTTCGGGTCGGACAACCCGGACGATTTCATGGCCGGCTTTCCCTGGCATCCGCACCGCGGGATGGAAACGGTTACCTACATGCTCGACGGAAAGGTCGAACACAGCGACAGCATGGGCAACAGCGGGGTGATCGGCAAGGGTGACATTCAGTGGATGACCGCCGGCAGCGGGATCATCCACCAGGAGATGCCCAAATTTGAGGATGGCAGGAATTTCGGCTTCCAGTTGTGGGTGAACCTGCCCGCATCCTCCAAAATGATCACCCCCCGCTACCAGGATATTCCTTCAGCCCGCGTCCCCGTGGTGGAACTTGAGAACGGTACCCGGGTAAAGGTTTTGGCCGGGTCATTCAACGGGGTCAGGGGACCGGTAGAGAGCATCATTGCCGACCCTGAATATTTCGATGTTGAGATGCCGGGCGGTGCTGAGTTTGTAGCACCCGTAGAACCTGGTTACACGGTATTTGTTTATGTTTACGAAGGATCAGCCTCCTTCGGTGAAAGTGGTGCAGCCGAATTGTATGCGGGGGCGGGTGCCGTTTTCGGTCGTGGCAACCGGGTAAAGTCCTGCTCGGGTGCGTCAGGGGTTAAATTCATCCTGATCTCCGGCAAACCCATCGGGGAATCCATTGCCTGGCGGGGACCCATCGTGATGAACACAGAGGAGGAACTGGCCGCCGCCTTCCGGGAGTTGAGGGAGGGCCGTTTTATCAGGTAATCCCTTGGCAGGACCAAAGCGCCCGGAATTATTCCATTCTGCGAAAAGGGGGGGCGAACCTGCCCTATGCCTTGTAGATTAATGCATTGATATTCATCCCCGCCCCGACTGATGCCAGTACGATGGTATCGCCCCGGGCTATTTTGTGGTCGTTCAGCTGGTCCTTCAGGATGAGGTCGAGCAGGGTGGGCAGGGTGGCGACCGAGGAATTTCCCAGCCAGCCGATGGTCATCGGCATGACATTTTCGGGCACCTCGAAACCGTAAAGGCCGTAAAGCCGTTTCAGGATGGCGTCGTCCATTTTCCCGTTGGCCTGGTGGATCAGCACCTTGCTGATGCTCCTGAGGTCGGTGCCGCTCTGTTCGAGGCACTCCTTGATCGCCTGGGGAACCGTTTCAAGGGCGTACTGGTATAGCCTGCGCCCGTCCATTTTCAGGAAGAGGGCTTTGTGGTTCGCAAAATTGGGGTTGTTGGATTTGCCCATGTGCAGCATTTTGGAATAGCTGAAAGTATCTGAGCGCGTCTTGTGGCCAAGGATCCCGACGGGATGGTCGCTGGTGCGCGCCTCCATCACCGAGGCGCCGGCACCGTCGGCATAGAGCATGCTGTCGCGGTCGTGCGGGTCGGATACCCTCGACAATACATCGGCCCCGATCACAAGGACCTTCCGGGCATCGCCCGAGCGGATGTAATAATCGGCCTGGATGGTGGCCTGCAGCCAGCCCGGGCAGCCGAAGATCAGGTCGTAGGCGACCGTGTTCGGGTTTTTGATCTCCAGCTTTTGCTTGACACGGGCGGCCAGGCTGGGTACGATGTCCGACCGCTTGTTCTCATGGGTCACATCGCCGAAATTATGGGCAACGATGATATAGTCCAGCTCCTCCCTGTCAATATTTGCCGATTGAATCGCATCGGTTGCCGCAAAATAGGCAATATCGGAGGTGACGAGGTTGTTGTCGACATGGCGCCGTTCCCTGATCGTGGTGATCTCCTGGAATTTTTCAATGATATCCTGCGTGGTCTTATCCAGCTGTTTTCCTGCTGAATCATAAAATTCATTCGGGAGGAAATCCTGGTTGCTGATGCTTACCCCGGGGATGTAGTTCCCTGTTCCTGTAATGACACTGTATATCTTACTGCTCATTTTGCGATGTTCAAATCCGTTTGTAATTCAACCGGTCCCGTTCCTTACCCTGCAGTGGTCCGGCTCCTCCCACGGACCGGTATAGGAGGGCAACCCGGTTGTTTTGAAGATATTTTCTACAAAAATACTTTTTCTGTATTTCCATACAACAAAGTTTGAATGAAAACATCAACGAAGAGTGGCTAAACTTTTTATTGTTTAGCGACCAGGTAGCCATAGGGTGTCATCGTAAGCTGCATGCCCAGCAGGATATTGCCGCCATCCAGGGCGTTGGTCCAGGTGGTGTTGGCCAAAACGGGGGAAAGTGTGAAGGTAACGGGGCTGTTCCTGAGGTTGGTGATCACCAGCACTTTTTCGCCCATCGACTCTTTTACGAACGCGCAGATATCCGCGTTACCGTAGGAGGTCAATTGTCCGCGCCGGGCTGCCGTACTTACCAGCTTGAAATTCAGCACCTTTTTATATTCGGCGGTGATCCCGGGATTGAGGGTCCAGTCGATTTTTTGCCGGGTGAATGGAAAAACGATCCTGAAGGGTGTGCCCACCTCCTGCCCGTTGTAGACCATGGGAATACCCTTCATGAAGGCAGCAACGATAAAGGCGGCCATGGACCCCTCTTTCCCCCCAAACAGGTCGAGGGGGGTACCATCGGAACCGTTGACGTCGTGGTTGGTAAGGTATCTGACCACCTGTTGTCCGTTCGTCGCCCCGGCAAATTCAGAATTGTTCAGGTCGTCGATGAGCAGCACCGAACCATTGCTGCCGAAAATATTTTTAAGGGCCCCGTAAAACCCAAAGCCGAAATTGAAGTCAAAACCCGCGGTAAAATTGGCGTTCCGGCTACCCTCGGCCATGATCAGCAACTTGTGGCTGGCCATGTTCCTGAGTGTGTCGATGGCCTGCTTCCAGAAATCCACCGGCGGGCCGTCGGCATAATCGCACCGGAAACCATCTGCATTCACCTTTAAAACCCAGTATTTCATACACCTGATCATCTCCAGGCGCATGGCGCTGTTGCTGAAATTCAGCTGGGCCACATCGTTCCAGCCCATTCCCGGCGGACTGACAATGTTGCCATAGGTATCCTGCAGGTACCAGTCCTTGTGGCTTACCGTCCAGTCATTGTCCCACGACGTGTGGTTCGCAACCCAGTCGAGGATGACCGCCATGCCCCGGTTGTGGGCCCCGTCGACCAGTGCACGTAAATCGGCGAGGGTGCCGAACTCGGGATTCACCGACCTGTAATCCTTCACGCAATAGGGGGAGTTGACCGATTTTACCGTGCCGACCGGGTAGACGGGCATCAGGTAGATGACGTTGACCCCCAGCGCCCTGATGGAATCGAGCCGGTTAATGATTCCCATGAAATTTCCCTGCGCCCCGAAAGCCCGGATGTTCACCTGGTAAATGGCGGCATCCTGCCGGTCGGGAACCAGTGCGAAGGGGGTGCCGTACTGAACCGGGACAGAATCGGCTACCGGGGGAATTACCGGGGTGATAACCGTGGTTTGGGTCCCTTTGCTGCATGAGGTGAGGAACCAGGGGAAAATGATCCAGAAGAGGATCCTGTGCATCGTTTGTCGTTTCATGTCTTAGTCTGATTGGCAGTTGCTGTCATGTTTCCCTGACCACTGTCCCGGCATTGCAGGAAGAGGTTACCGGATGATGATCTTGCCTTCGTACAATATCGACCCGTTGTTGCGGATCCGGTAAACATAGATGCCGGCGGCGAGACTGTCCCTGCTGAAGGGGTAAACGATCTCTCTTTTACTGGCCGAAGGCATTTCGAGGTCTCCGACCCGATCACCGGAAAGCGAGAAGATCTCCAGGCGGCATTTTCCGAACATGTCGTTGCCTGAAGTGAGATGAAAAACGGCTGACCCGGTAATGACAGCAGGGCTTACCTGCACCGTGAACTTCGCCGATCATCGTTTCGCTTCCCGATTTCAGAACGAGATGGTAATCGTCGTCGTCCTCATTCTTCTTGACGGTGATGTTGCAGGTAAAAAGGTACGACTGGAACTCGATCCCGGGCATGCGCGGGGCGTTCTGGTTCGGGCTGGTGGTGATGTGGACCAGTGAATCAAGGGTTGTGAGCCTTGGGGAATAGTTGACCTGGGCTGCCGCGGCATCGGTCAGCACCTTGACGGCCCAGCGCTCGACGCCCCCGCACAGCACGCTTTTGCTACCCGTTCCGTCGTCACTTCCCGGGCTCCTTTCTCCTGCTGAAACCATACTGTTCGCGAAGAGCAATACCAGGAAGGGGAGGAGGAATAATTTCATTTTTTTCGGTTTGGTGATGAATTTGGTTTTTGCAGCAGGTTGCCAGGAAATGGGAATCTCAATGAAAATAGTTTGACAATATCCGGTTCAGTAACTGGACGTTTAAAGGTTTTGCGATATACTCGTTGCAACCGGCTTCGATGGCCAGCTCTTTGTCCCCCGAAAGTGCAAAACCTGTCTGCGCGATAATGATCACCTGTTTGTTGAACTTGCGGATCTGGCGGGTTGCCTCGTACCCGTCCATGACCGGCATTTTGATGTCCATCAGGATCAGGTCGAGCCCGGTGGTGTTGCGGCAGATTTCGACCGCACCGGCACCTGTATCAGTCTGCAAAATATCCAGGCTGTAATTTTTCAGGATCTGTTGAAGGAAAAGGGCGGAGGTGTCATCATCCTCTGCGATAAGCACATTCAGTTTCCCGGCAGGATCGCCAAGGGCTGCTCCCGGCCGGGTTCCCGTAATCAGGGGATGTGCCGCGGGTTTCGTCAGGTAAGGGATGGTGAAATAAAAGGCCGACCCGTTTTCGTATTCGCTTTCCACCCACATGGTGCCTCCGAGCATTTCCACGTAGGCCCTGGAGATCGACAGCCCTAGTCCCGCACCCTGGAGGGCTCCCTTGTCGGATATGTCGGCCTGGATGAACCGCTCAAAGATGGCCTCCTGCCGGTCGCCGGGGATGCCGGTCCCGGTATCCTTCACGAAAAATTCGAGGAAAGGCCCCTTCCGCTCGTACCCATACGTGATGGAGCCCGAATCGGTGAACTTCACGGCATTTTTTACCAGGTTGGTCAGGATGGCATAAAGCTTTTCGGTATCGGTCTGAATGACCGATTCGCTTGCAGGCAGGGAATAGGAATAGGAAAACTTCAGCCCCTTTGACACCACCTCTGGCATGAAGAAGGTATAGAGGAACTCCAGCTGTTCATTGACATTCGAATCGCGGATGTCAAGTTCGACCTGTCCCGACTCGATCTTTGAAATATCCAGGATGTTGTTGATGATGTTGAGCAGGCGGTCGCCGCTTTTTTCAATGATCCGGATATACTTCTGTTGTTCTTCACCCGTAAGATTCGGTTCTTTCAGCAGCTCCGTAAAACCGAGGATCCCGTTCATCGGGGTCCTTATTTCGTGGCTCATGTTGGCCAGGAAGGCCGATTTAAGCCGGTCGCTCTCTTCCGCCTTTTCCTTGGCAACGATCAGTTCGGCTTCAACCTGTTTTTGCCGGGTAATGTCATGCAAACTACCTGTGACCCTGACCGGGCGGCCCTGTTCATCGCGGATGATTTCGGCAATGGAATGGATGGTGCGTTTCCCGGTTGAATTAAGCGGCATGATGTCGAATTCGATATCGTAGGGTTTGTCATGTTCAATCAGGTCGGTCAGCGCCTGGTCGACCGGACCGCGGTCTATCACGCGGTTCATCACCTCTTCGGCGGTGAAAAGATCTGTTTCGAGGTCGAACCCGTAAATATGCTTTCCCTCGTCTGATCCCCAGAAGGAGTTGCTGCTGAGGTCGTATTCCCAACTCCCCACGTGGCCAAGCTCCTGTGTTTTCTTATATCGTTCCTCGTTCTTCAGCAGGGCCTCCTCGGCCAGTTTGCTTCGCGTGATGTCGCGGGAGATTCCAAAGGTGCCGATGATACGGCCATCCCGGTCGCGCAGGGGCATTTTGGTGGCATTATAACAATTGACGCTCCCATCGTTCCTGATGGTGAACTCCTCCTTGGTCATCGGCTTGCCCGTGCGGATGATCTCCTGTTCATCTTCATACTGGCGCCGGGCGGCTTCGGGGGTGAAAAAGTCGAAATCTGATTTCCCGGTCACCATGGCCGGATCTTCGAAACCGAATGATTGAAGATGCGCCCGGTTGTTCCTGAAAAAACGGCTGTCCAGGTCCTTGAAATAGATATGATCGGGAACATTGTCCATGAGGGCCGACATCAGGTAACGTTCCTGGTAGAGCGCCTCTTCAATCTGCATCCTGTCGGTAACATCCTGCGTGGTCCCGAACATCCAGGTGGCTTCGCCATTTTCATCACGCACCACTTCGCCTTCATCGTGAATGTAGCGCCTGGTCCCGTCGGGCCTGATAATCCTGTAATCGATGCTGTAGGGAATATCCTCGTGAATGGCAGCGTGCACCGCTTTTTTGAATCGTTCCAGCTCTTCCGGCGGAAAAACCCGGGAGGCATCCAGGATCCCGATGGGGTCGTTTTGCGGAAAGCCAAGGATGCGATACATCTCCCCGGACCAGGTGAGCTCGCCTGTGGCGAGGCATTGCGTCCAGTTGCCGATATGGGCGATCCGCTGCGACCGTATGAACTTGTCGTTCATTTCGCGCAGGCCCTTTTCGGTGCTTTTGGATTCGTTGAGGTTGCGGGCTGCATGAAATGAGCCGGCAAGCTCGCCGAGTTCATCGTAAAGCGGCGTTACCGACACAGTATACCATCCGCCAAGATGTTCCAGGAACATTTCCGCATGATGTGGCTGACCATCGGCGAGCATTTGGGAATGAACACAAAAATCGGGGGGGGTTGCCGTCTGGTGGGCACACAGGGAACACCTGGACCCGGCCAGCGATCCGTGGGGGAGTCCTGCCTTTTCGGCCATGGCGTGGTTGGCGCGGATGATGTTATGGTCGAGGTCGAGGATGCAGAGAAGGTCGGGGGAGATATCAAAAATGTGTCCTAAATCGAATGCAGCTTTTCCGGACCCGGTCGGCATATTTATAAAATTAATGATAGGTATAAAAAAAGCGTCATATTTATGATTACCAGCCAACAGGCAATTTTTTCATATTGGTGCTATCATAACGTCATCCGTGAATGCAACGCCATGCAAAATTACACAAACAATGGGAACGCATGGAAAAAAATATCACACCGCCTTTCAGAATCCCGAGGCGGCGGCCCCCGGGTAAAGTGAAAGAAAGAAGCCAACCAGGATGGCAATGTGCAGGGCCTGGTCGAGAACGATCACTGCAAAATAGCTGGTTTCGTTTTTCTGCCAGTAGCGGTTTCTCAGCCTGATCGTCACGAAATCGATCACCAGGTGGGCGAAGCCGTTTATGGAACTGAACAGGAGTCCCTGCAGGATGGTTAGCCCCAGGACAACGGGGCTGAAGATCATGAAGAAGGCAGTATAAATGCCGACATGCGCAAAGAGGTAGGCGGTTTTAGAAGCTTTTAACTTGCTGAGGGTGCTGCCCTGCAGCAGGAAATCCGCCGCTGCATGCATGAAGACTAAAATGATGATCCGGAACATAGGAGTTTGTTTTAAGATGGCCGAGTTAATTCATGTGAATGATTAGGTGCAGAAGGTCTGTTGCATGAAAAATATGTTTACGACGGTTTCATAACGGGCAGATCAATATCGGCAACCGTGCCCTTCCCAATGACCGAGGTGATACGGATCGTTCCGTGGTGCATTGCGGTGATGCGGTGAACCAGGGAGAGGCCGATGCCTGAACCCCTGTACCTGATCGCGTTGCTTGCCCTGAAAAATGGCTGGAACAGGCTCTCCATTTCCGCCTCCGGGATGCCGATGCCATGGTCGGCGATCTTCAGGTGAACACGCCCGGGCACCAGTTCGAGGGTTACATCGACCCTGTGCGGATCGGAAAACTTGCAGGCATTGTCCACCAGGTTTACGACGGCCATCTCAAGCAGAAAGGGAATCCCGGTGATGGTAATGCGGTCGGGATTCTCCGGAAGTACCGGAAAATGGACATCGATCCTCTCCCGGTAGGCGGTTTTGTCAAAATGCTCCTTTATTTCCCACAGGAATTCATCCATCCTGATGGCTTCCATCTTTACGCAGGGTTGGTCGGATTCAGTCTGGGCAAGGCTCAGCAGGTTCCGTGTCAGCAGGTCGAGACGCCCGGCTTCCGACGAAATCTTCCTGAGTGTTTCAACATATTCCGCGGGAGTTCGCTCCCTGCTCAGCGCGATCTCGGTCTCCCCCATGATCGCCGTCAGGGGATTTTTCAGCTCGTGCGATGAATTGTGGATGAAATTCTTCTGCAACGTAAAGGAATGCTCAAGCCTTTCGAGCATCTGGTTGAACGTGCGCGTAAGTTCGGAGAGCTCGTCGTTGCGTTCATTCTCTTTCAGCCGCAGGCTCAGGTTCGTCGCCCTGATCTTCTTGACATTCCTCAGGATATTCGCGATTGGAGACAGCACATTGGTCGCATAAAACTTTCCCAGCAGGAAGGTCAGCAGGATGCTGCCGAAGAAGATGATCAGCATGACCTGCAACAGCTTCTTCTGTTCCCTGATCCCGAATTTGTTCACTGCCGTGATCACGATGATGAAGGTGCCCTGGTTGTCGGGATAATAGAGACCGACCATTTGTTTGTCCTGGCTACGGTACCGTACGTTCCGGCCCGATATAAGTTCCCTGACCAGGCCGGTTGGAAGGATTTTCAACAGCGAATCCACTACCCGGGGTTTGTTTTTTGTATCCAGGATCATCTCGGTGGCGTCGGGAAGGGTCCTCACATTTTTTTCAATCATTTTGTCATACAGGGCCTCGCTCATCTCATCCTTTTCGAAGTACTTCCAGGCGGTGAGGGTGGCCTTTTCCGACAGCAGGTCATAGAAATCGGCATCCATGAAATGCTCCGACAGGTAGTAGATCAGGAAAAATGAAAATACCATGACAATCGAACTGAGTGCCGTGAAGGTAAGGACGATCCTATTTCGTATTTTCATCTTCTTCCTCCTTTAAGACATACCCCATGCCGATCACCGTATGGATCAGCTTCACCGGGAATCCTTTGTCGACCTTGTTCCGGAGGTAATTCACATAGACCTCCACAATATTGGTGTTGAAATCAAAATTGGCATCCCATACATTTTCGAGGATGCTGGTCTTGGAAAAGACACGATGCGGACTTGAAATGAGCAGTTCCAGCAGTCTGAACTCCTTTGTGGTCAGCGAAATGCTCCTGCCCGACCGGTTCACGGTTTTTGTCTCCGTGTTCAGCACCAGGCCGGCATATTCATACGACCTCGCGGTATATCCCATTCCTTTGCGCCGCAGCAGGACATTGATCCGGGCAACGAGTTCCCTGAACACAAAGGGCTTGACCAGGTAATCATCCGACCCGATCTCCAGGCCGTGAACAATATCCTCGGTCGATCCAAGGGCGGTAAGCATGAGCACCGGGACCGAATAGCCGCGGCTTTCGCGGTACCGGCGGCAGACCTCCGTCCCGTTCATCTGGGGAAGGATCACATCCAGGATGACCAGGTTGTAATCGTTACTGCAGGCAAGGCTCAGCCCCATCGCCCCGTCGTAGGCAACATCCACGTGGAATCCCTCCTCTTCAAGCCCCTTTTTTATGAAGGAGGAAACGTTTATCTCATCTTCAACCAACAGGATTTGTGCCATTTAGATGATGTTAAAAGAAGACCGTCAAGTTACTGAAATTATGGATTGCCCTGTCTTCATGCCAGTTTTTTTGTTTTATACCGGTAAACTCCTTTAAAGATGATCGGAAAAATGAACAGTGTCAGGATCGTGGAGGTGACCAGCCCCCCGATCACCACGATTGCCAGCGGCCGCGAGGTTTCCGACCCGATGCCGGTGGAGGTGGCCGCCGGCATCAGCCCGATGGCTGCCATTAACGCCGTCATCAACACGGGCCTGATCCGCGTGATCACCCCGTTGCGGATCGCCTCATCGAGATGAATCCGTTCATGCAGATTCTTCCTGAACTTCGACAGCAGGATGACATTGTTCTGGATGCAGATCCCGAACAGGGCGATAAAGCCTATCCCTGCCGAAATGCTGAAGTTGGTCCCGGTGAGGTGCAGCGCCAGGATGCCCCCGATGATCGCGAAGGGAACGTTCAGCAGGATCAGCCCGGCATCGGTCATGTTCCCGAACAGGATAAACAGGATGAAAAAGATCAGGATCAGGCTGATGGGAACCACAACGGCAAGCTGGTTCGAGGCCCGCTGCTGGTTCTCGAAGTCGCCCTGCCACTCCATGCTATAGCCCTTCGGCAGACGGATGGCAGCGTTCACCTTCTTTTGCGCCTCGGCGATGGCCGAACCCATGTCCCTTCCCCTGACCGAAAACTTGATGGCTACGAACCGCATGTTGTTGTCCCTGAAGATCAGGATCGGACCGGTGGTACAGGTGATGTCGGCGATCTCCCTTATGGGGATCTGCCCCCCCGACTGGGTCGGGATCAGCAGGTTGCCGATCTCCTTCTCCGACATGCGGTATTCGGGCAGGAAGCGGATGCGGATGTCAAATTTTTTATACCCCTCGTAAAAGGTGGAGGCGGCCTTGCCGCCGATGGCCATCTCGATCACGGCATTGCAGTCGGCAGTGGCGACGCCGTACATTGCCATTTTCTCCTGGTCAAGTTCGATGCGCAGCTCGGGTTGCCCCTGGCTCTGGATCACCCCGAGATCGTCGATCCCGTCGATGTTCTTCATGATGTCGTAAATGCTGTCGGCCTTGCTGTCG
>CAIMWF010000132.1 GCA_903845055.1 uncultured Bacteroidales bacterium
AGATTCCTGTTAACCAGCAGGGAATCGGCCTGCCTGAGGGAAATTTTAAGCGTATCCTGCTGGGAGTAACCTACCTTGAAAAAGAAACAGGGAATCAGCAGGAAAAGAAGGTATCGTATATTCATATGGTTCATTAAACAAAGCCGAAGTAAAACAAATTGCAAGATGAATTATTGCAGGGATGGCCGGAATTAACAAATTTTTAACAACTGAAGGTCAGGTATATATGTTGGGGATGCGCATTTTCATTTAAATTATTTAATTACAGGTATTTGTATGTTTTTTTTAAAGCCAGGCAGAGGTCAGTCCAATTCATAAATTACCCGGGAAAGGGGGATGAAGGTAATGTTTTTTTATGGTACCTGATACTTTTCCTTTTTCAGCGGCGTTTGAGATCAAATCTTTTAAAATCCAGGAAATGAAAAAAATGATTTTTCCGATGCTGTTGTTTGTAACTGTCCTGATCTCATGTTCGAAACATGATTCGGGTAATGAACAAACCATCAATGTTTCCGACCTCCCGAAATCGGTGGTCAGTTACGTTGATAATAATTACCCTGCCGAATCTATTTACAAAGCAGCAACGGTCCGTGACAGGAACGTAAAATATGCTGTAACGCTGACCAGCGACGAGATTGTCGAATTTGACAAAAACGGTGGTTTTATTGCTGATGAGATGTCCTTCATGCATGCGGGAGAGCATCACCACGGGAAGGGTCATCACCACCATGGCGTACCCTCCGATTCGCTTTCCACTGCCGTAAAAACCTATATCTCGACAAATTTCGCCGGGTACGCGATCCGTCATGCCGAAACCGATTCCATCTGTTCCGACGGGCTGGTGACACAGGTCGTTTTGTTTAAGCAGGGCATTGCTCCCGTCAAACTCTATTTCAACAGTGCCGGAACGTTCCTGATGCAGGGCTCACGGGTGGTCAGCAGCGACCTGCCCGCGGCCGTCAAGGAGGCGATCGCCACGCATTACACCGGGTATACCCTCACCGAAAAGTCGGAAAAATATGTCCTCGCCGATAACTATTCGGTTGAATATTTTATCTTCCTGATCCGGGGTGACGCACGGAAACATGTGATCATCAAGGAAGACGGAACTGTCGTATGTGACCGGTAACCAGCCCGGCCCGATCCTGCCGGCAACCTTTTCCAGTTGTGAAAAGGTTGCCGGTTTTTTTTTGTCCTGTTGCGCAGGAACGAAGCAACCATCCCCGAAAACGGCTGTCAGAAGTTACATGGTCCATTATATTTGCGGCATGGGTCCGACCAAATCAGGATTGTCATATCTTTATGCATCGGTAACAGCCGTTTAAAAATCGCTTTTATGAAGGTATTTTTCCTCACTCCTGTTTTTTGCATCCTCCTGCTGACAGGGCTTCATGCCCAGTTTTTACCGGATCCGGCGGCCGGGGATACGGCCAACTATCCTTACTGGACGCAGATGATGCAGGATCCAGGCGCCCGTTTTGCCGACACCCGGAGTGCTTTCGAAAAATACTGGAGGGGACGCGATAACATCCGCCACAACGGATGGAAGGTTTTCAAGCGCTGGGAATACATCAACCAGGACTGTGTGCAGCCCGACGGCACACTGCCCGCACCCGGGCAGGTGATGAATGCATACATCCGATACATGGCCAGCCACGACAATGTATTGTCGGCCGGCGGAAACTGGAGCCTTGTCGGCCCGGTGGCCTCCCCCGGGAACGCGACGGGCCAGCCCAACGGGATGGGAAGGATCAACACCATCTGCCTGCACCCGACCAACCCGAACATCCTCTACATCGGTTCTCCCTCGGGCGGGTGCTGGACCACCACCGACGGTGCCGCCACCTGGAACCTGCTGACCACCAGCACGCCAACCCTCGGCGTTTCATCCATCCTGCTTCACCCTACGAACGCCAGCCTGGTCCTCATCGGCACCGGCGACCGCGACGGGAGCGATTCTCCCGGGATGGGGGTCTATAAAAGCACTGATGGCGGCGCAACCTGGAGCGCATCGAATACCGGCATGGGGAACGTTGCCGTGGGCATGATGGCCCGGTACCCCACGGATCCAAGCATCATATTGGCCGTGACCAGCGGCGGGATCTATAAATCGGCCGACGGCGGTTCCACCTGGACCAAAAAGTCTTCAAACAGCAACAATTACAAGGACATCCGGTTCAACCCGGCCAACCCGACCATCGTATATGCCACCGAAGGAGGCAAGTTTTACCGTTCGGTCAATTCCGGCGACAGCTGGGCGCAGATCACCTCCGGTGTTATCACAGGCACCAGGCTGGTGATCGGCGTGAGCCCGGCCCAGCCAACCTGGGTTTACCTGTGCCAGACCAACGGCCCTTTTGCCGGGTTGCTGCGCTCGACGGACAGCGGGCTGAATTTCACAACCCAGTCGACCACCCCGAACCTGATGGATTACGCCTGCAACGGCAGCGGGACCGGGAGCCAGGCCTGGTACGATCTCTGCATCGCAGTCGACCCGAACGACGCAAACACCATGTATGTCGGCGGGGTGAACATCTTTAAATCGACAAACGCGGGGGTTACCTGGACCATCACCGCACACTGGGTCGGCAGCAGTTGGGGAACCTCCTGCGCCCCGTCGCTACATGCCGACATTCACTGCCTGGAGTGGTCCCCGGCCAATGGAAACCTCTTTGCAGGATGCGACGGCGGAATTTATAAAACCGGCAACGGGGGCGCTGCATGGACCGACCTTTCATCGGGACTTTCCATTTCGCAGGTATACAAAATCGGGCAGAGCGCCCTGAAACAGACCCTTGTCATGAACGGATACCAGGATAACGGGACCTCGAAAAGTTCCGGGTCGGCCTTTACCACGGTGATCGGCGGCGACGGCATGGAATGCCTGGTCGATTACACCGACACCACTTACCGGTACGGGACCATATACAACGGGGTCATTTACCGTTCCACCGGGGGAGGATACAACCAGATCGCGGGCAACGGGGTCAACGGCATCAACGAAACCGGCGCCTGGGTCACCCCCTTTATCCTGCATGAAACCATCCCTTCCACCATGTTCAGCGGTTTTGTGAATGTGTGGAGAAGCACCAACGTGAAGGCCGCCTCCACCGGCGCGGTCGCCTGGAGCAAAATATCGGCGGGAGAATCGGGGACCTGCACCGTGCTGGAGCAATCGCCCGCCAACGTCGATATCCTCTATGTGGTCAGAAGCGGTTCCCTGAAACGGACCGACAATGCCAACGATGCCAGCCCGTCATGGACCATCTGCGCCCTGCCCGGCGGAAGCACCCCGACCGATCTCGAGGCCCACCCGACCGACCCGTCCATCGTTTATGCGACAGCGGGGACGAAGGTCTATAAATCGACCGATAAGGGGGTGACCTGGACCAGCATCTCGGGAACCCTGCCATCGGTCAACATCAACTGCATCGTTTACGATAAAACCAGCAACGAAGGATTGTACATCGGTAACAAAACGAACGTGTTTTACAAAGATGCCTCCCTCAGCGACTGGGTGCCCTTCATCACCGGGCTGCCTCCCGTGGACGTACGTGAACTTGAAATTTTTTATGACCCGGTAACCCCTTCAAACAACAGGATCAAGGCGGCCACCTATGGACGCGGACTATGGCAGTCGGACCTGTACAACATCTTCGCGGTAAATCCCCCCAACCAGAATGTTGCCTGTGTTGCCGGCTCGACATCCTTTAATGTAACGGCCAATACCACCACCACCTGGACCGTTTCAAGCAATGCCTCCTGGTGCACCGTAAACGCATCGGGAACGGGCAACGGGACCATCAGCGCCGTTTATACCGACAACCCTGGCATCAGCAACCGTGTGGCATCCTTGCTTGTAACGCCGGCCGCCGGGGTTCTTCCCCAGACGGTTACGGTCACCCAGGCCGGGGCGGCGCCTTCGCTTGGCGTGGCTCCTTCAAACCAGAATGTACCTCCCCCGGCCGGAACAACCTATTTTACCGTATACTCCAACGCAGCATGGACCGCGGTGAGCGATGCCGGCTGGTGTTTCGTAACCTCATCAGGATCAGGTACCGGCTCCCTTCAGACCGACTACCAGGAAAACCTGGTTGTCGCCCAGCGGATCGCCCATATTACCCTGACCGTCAGCGGCGTCACGCCGGTTACCGTTACGGTGACCCAGGATGCAGCGCTTCCCATCCTTTCCGTTTCTCCCCTGAACCGGAACGTATCACCCATGGCAGGTTCCACCGATTTTGCCGTGACGTCGAACACCAGCTGGACCGTGGCGGCCGATTCGGCCTGGTGTACGGTAACCCCGGCGGGCAGCGGCAACGGTACCATCCAGGCCGGCTATACCGGGAATCCCTGGTATTTTACCAGGATCGCCACCCTTTCGGTGAGTGTTGCCGGGCTGTCGCCCAGGCTTGTCACGGTGACCCAGTCGCAGTCGGTTGTTTCGGTTGGGGGGCACCCTTCGGGAGGTTTCAAACTTTATCCCAACCCGACTACCGGAAAGTTCAGGATTACCGGGATCGGGACAAAGTCATCACCGGCGGAGGTGCAGGTTTCTGACTACACGGGGAATGCTGTTATACCCTGGAGAACTGTGAAAGGAGAAGAAGCCGGTTTTGACCTGTCCGGCATGCCGCAGGGCTGCTACCTTGTCAGGATCAAAACCAGCGATGCATTCCTGCTGCTGAAACTGGTCCTGCTCAGGTGAGAAGGGGATGGCTTAAATCAACACAATGACGCCAAGGGTTTTAAGGCACTTTTTTAAAAGTGCGTAAAACAGGAAATCTCCCCGGCTGCGGGAAAATGAATTGCCTCCGGCTTTAGCCGGGGGTTGAACAGCCCAAGGTTATACAGCCATTCTCATCCACGACATAAAAGTCGTGGCAATTGATATTCCCGCAAGCGGGAGGATGGAATATCGAATATTGATCAACGAAATTTGAAGTTTGAAGTTTTCCTTGCGGCAAAGGACCTCTCCCCGGCCCTCTGTGAAAATGACCTCTCCCCGGCCCTCTGTGAAAATGACCTCTCCCCGGCCCTCCCCTTGAAGGGGCTAACATGACTTCTGGACAGGCAGTGTTTACTAATGTTTTAATAGGTAGTGTCTAAAAACTGTCAACTTTACTGACATGTGTTAAAATCGTACACACCTAATTTGTAAACAAATGGCAAGCTAATTAACGGCTTGTATCGCTTTGTAAAATTACGTGAATTTCCTTTCAAAAAATCTGAAGCTACCTGAAATAGTTTTATAAAAAAAATTAGCCGTCGCTAATTTTGAACTATTATTTCTTATCGAAAATCCCTTTTCAGTTAGCAAAATTAAAATCCATTTCCGGGCAAAAAAATAATATCGGGATCCCTTCAGGATACCTCAAAAATTTTTATTTGTATATCCTTGTACATATTTGTATTATTCTGTACTAATTTGTATTAAATAGTTCACATTCAAGTAGTTGTTAATAACTTTATTTTTTTTTATCACTTATGATTGTCTACTTTCGCCGCCGGTAATTTAAACTATAAATCATGGACAAAATGTTAAGAATCGAAAAACCGGTAACGGCCAAATATGTTTGCAAAATTATAGGGGTTAGCCGACCTGCACTTCACAGATATAGTAAATCAGGGATGGTCCGCTCTTATAAACTGGGAGGAAAGCTTTTTTACTTTGAAACGGAAGTTCTTGAAGACCTGCGAAAGGGCCGGTAAGCCGGTCAGCGAAAAAAATCAGTTCAGATGAACTATCTCATTCAAACACTTGGAAACCTTAATAACGACATTTTATGAAAACATTTTCAAATACATCGAGGATGGACCTCGATCTTTTACGGGATGCGTTGAGAAATTATTCAGCGCTCATTCAGGAACTTCAGAGTCAAGACGGTTATAAAATATGTTATATGCATACCGACAAGTATGGCAAACGGCTCCCTTTGGCTCCAACCCGTATTGAGAATCGTGTACGTGAGCTTATTGCAGCTATTGATTCTGAAAAGAAAATTCTCAA
>CAIMWF010000133.1 GCA_903845055.1 uncultured Bacteroidales bacterium
CTGGTCCGCAACAAGATGATCGCCGGAACCGCCTCCGGGCTGGTGGTGGCCCAGGCGGAAGCACAGCTGGCCCTGGCGAAAACGCAGGTCCCCATCCTTGAAATGAAGATCGGTGAGAATGAAAACCAGCTGAGTATTTTACTGGGAGAACAGCCCCATTTCATAAAACGCGGGATGAACCTGCCCGACCAGCTCAACACGCCTGAAATCAAAACGCCGGGCATCCCCTCCCAGCTGATCCTTCGCCGGCCCGACATCATCGAAGCCGAGCAGACACTGGTGGCTGCCAATGCCAACATCGGCGTGGCCAGGGCCATGATGCTTCCCTCGCTCGGGGTTTCGGGGACGATCGGCGCAGCCTTCAACCCGACCAACCTGGTATACAGTGCCCTGGGCAATCTTGTTGCTCCCATTTTCAGCGGCGGCCAGTTGCGCCAGGGGGTAATAAAAGCACAGGCGCAAAAAGAGCAGATGCTTTATGCATACCAGAAAGCGGTTATGGGTGCCCTCCAGGAGGTTTCCAATGCGCTGCTGGCATACACCAAGGAAGGTGAGATCGTACAGAGCCAGCAGGTCACCATGAATGCAGCCCAAACAGCCTTCGACCTCTCCAACCAGCTTTACAACGCCGGTTATGCCAGTTACCTCGACGTCATCAATGCCCAGGAAATGCTGTTTACCGCGCAGATTTCCCTTTCACAGGCTCAAAATACCAGGATCACGGGAGCCGTCAACCTGTATAGTGCGCTGGGAGGGGGATGGAGGTAGCGAGGTAGCGAAATAGCGAGGTAGCGAGGTAGCGAAATAGCGAGGTAGCGAAATAAAAAAATAGTTATGAAGAAAGCGTTTTGGTGCCTGGTATTGTTGGCCAGCTTTACCTGTACATTCGCCCAGAAGAGTGAGGATATCCTGTCGGATTCTGCTAAAATGCAGATTTTTAAACGACTGCGCAACTTTACGGTAGGATTTTATGTGGATGCCTACTATAACATGACACTCAACAGCTCGCACGATACATCCAACATCGTTCCGTTTTCAAGCAACTGCCCGATCCAGAACCAGATCAGGATGAACATTGCCGCCGTTGAACTGTATTACAGCGCCGAAAAGGTAAGGGGCAAACTGGCCCTGCAATACGGCGATGCGCCGAACCTGATGGCTTCGGCGAGTTCACAGTGGATCAAAACCATCAGGCAGGCCAATTTCGGGTTCAGGATCGTCAACAACCTGTGGATCGATTTCGGCTACATTTTCAACCCGGTGGGTTATGAGTCTAGCTGGGCAGTGCTGAACCAGGTCAGTTTTGTGACCATCGGGGGTTATTTTGAACCCGGCAGTGTTTTGGGCACCCGGCTTTCCTATAAGTTTTCTGAAAAATTCAGTGGCGGCTTCATGATGGGGAATCCATTTTCCATCGCCTATGCGCAAAATACCCACATGGCAGGGATTTTATTCATGACCTGGAACCCGATGCCGGTTTTATCAGTCACCTACAACAACTTCTTCGGGAACCAGGCGCTGAAGGATGCCAAAATCAAGAACAACATCCTGTACAACAACGTGGTGGTCACCTGGATCCCGGTTAAAAAGGTGGAGCTGGTCGGGCAGGTCGATTTCGGGGCCCAGACCAATTCGCAA
>CAIMWF010000134.1 GCA_903845055.1 uncultured Bacteroidales bacterium
AGATTCCGGCAGTTCCGGGGTTTTGCAGCTGGCATGGGCGAAAGTGGGATCAACAACACTCGTTTTCCAGGGTGAAAATAAAGATGTTCCGGCTGACAGCACCATCACCCTTTCTTTCAACGGGCAACTCGATACCAATTCGGCGAAGTCGGGGATCACCCTGAAAAAAGCCGGACTGACCCAGGCCGTCAGGTTTGCGTGGGGCAACGATCGTCATGTGGCCGTCATGAAACTCGGCCAGCCACTCGATTATCTGACAGGATATACGCTGCAACTGGGTTCGGGGATCAGGAGCTCCTCCGGCGATGCTTTCCCGGGAGTAGAATATGGGTTTACCACTCTTGCCGGGTCGATGAAAATTGACCAGGTTACACTGAACGGCGTCGATTTCAAAAACCCGGCCCTGCCGAAAAAGGTCGGTTTCAAATCACTGACCATCCAGGTGAAGTTCACCAGGCCTGTCGACACCGCCGGCTACAAATCCTGCTTTGTCCTTTCGGGAAGCATCCCTTTTCTTTATGCCGTTTCGGCCGACCAGAAAACGGTGACCCTCCAGAATACCAAACAGCTCGCCGATGTCACGAAATATACCTTTGACATTACCAACACCCTCAAGTCAAAGGATGGTTATTCTTTTGACGGTTTCCTGAACTCCTTTTACACCGCCCTCGATAGCGTTCCAAAATTCCCGGTGATCTCCGACGACGCCCTGCTCACCCTTATCCAGCAAAAAACCTTCAGCTATTTCTACGACTTTGGTCATCCTGTGAGCGGGATGGCCCGTGAACGGAACAGTTCGGGCGACGTGGTCACAACGGGTGGTTCCGGTTTTGGCATCATGGCGCTGATCGTCGGGATGAACCGGAACTTTATCACCCGCGGCGATGGGCTGGCAAGGCTCGGGAAGATCCTCAACTTCCTTGAGACCTGCGACCGCTACCATGGCGCCTGGCCGCACTGGATCAACGGCGCCACCGGGAAAACAGTGCCTTTCACAACCGAGGACGATGGCGCCGACCTCGTTGAAACCTCCTATATGGTGCAGGGGCTGATCACCATGCGACAATACCTCGATGCCATGGTCCCGGCCGAAAAAACACTTGCCGACCGCATCAACGTGCTGCTCGGCGGGGTCGAATACGACTGGTTCACCCGTGGCCAGAATGTGCTCTACTGGCACTGGTCGCCCGATTACGGCTGGGCGATGAACATGCCCATCCGGGGATACAATGAAACCCTGATTACCTATGTCGTTGCAGCGACCTCCACCACGCACCCCATCCTCCCCGCGGTTTATCACCAGGGATATGCGCAAAATGGCGCGATCAAAAACGGGAACACCTATTTCGGATACGTTCTTCCGCTCGGGAATGGTTATGGCGGACCCTTGTTCTTCACCCATTATTCGTTCCTGGGGCTGAATCCGAAAACGCTGCAGGACACTTATGCAAACTACTCGCAGCAGAATGTCAACCAGTCGCTCATCAACTGGTCCTATTGCGCCCAGAATCCCAGGAACTGGGTTGAATACAGTACTGCCTGCTGGGGTCTGACCGCCAGCGACAACCCCTGGGGCTACAATGCCCAGTCGCCCGACAACGACCTGGGGGTGATCACGCCAACCGCCGCCATTTCGGCGCTGCCATACACCCCCGAACAATCGATGAAAGCCATACACCTCTTTTATTACCAGCTCGGGAACAGGCTCTGGAACCAGTACGGTTTTTACGATGCCTTCGATCTCACCGAAGGATGGTATGCCGATTCATCACTTGCCATCGACGAAGGTCCCATCATCTGCATGATCGAGAACTACCGGAGCGGACTGCTGTGGAACCTGTTCATGTCGGCTCCCGAAGTGAGCACCGGGTTGACCAAACTTGGCTTCACATATTAATCCGCCGTCTGATTTCGGTCAGTTTACCGTTTTAATGTGTCTTTTTTATAGTTTTGAGATTTGATTTTTGATCTTTAAATTTTCACTCCATGCCCAACCATTACTTTTCCCGGCTCCTGCTGCTCTTCTCCTGTACAATTCTTTTTGCGTCGTCAGTGATGTCGCAGGGAACCACCCCTTCGGGAATCTCTCCCGCCAACAAAGCCAGGATCGATGCCCTGATGAAATCGATGACCCTTGATGAAAAGATCGGCCAGCTTTCGCTGTTCACTTCCGACTGGGATGTTACCGGCCCTTCACTGAACGGAAATTACAAAAAGCTGATCCGCGAGGGCAAGGTCGGCGCCATCTTCAATGCCTACACAGTTGATTATGTTCGCAACCTCCAGAAAATCGCAGTGGAGGAGTCGCGGTTGAAAATCCCCCTGCTGTTTGGTTATGACGTGATCCATGGTCACCGCACCATTTTCCCGATTCCGCTTGGAGAGGCCTGCAGTTGGAACCTGGCGGCCATCGAGCATGCCGAACGGATTGCCGCCACCGAGGCCACCGCCGAGGGGATCAACTGGACATTCGCCCCCATGGTCGACATCGCCCGCGACCCGCGCTGGGGAAGGGTTGCCGAAGGCGCCGGCGAAGACACCTGGCTTGGATGCAAAATTGCAGCAGCCAGGGTAAAGGGTTTCCAGGGGAACGATTATACCACAAACAACACCCTGATTGCCTGTGTGAAACACTTTGCCGCCTATGGTGCAGCAATGGCCGGCCGCGATTACAATACCGTCGACATGTCACTATTGTCGCTCTATGAGTGGTACCTGCCCCCTTACAAAGCCGCAGTCGATGCAGGTGTAGGGTCGGTCATGACCTCCTTCAACGAAATTGGCGGGGTGCCCTCCACCGGGAACAAATGGCTGCTGACGGACCTCCTTCGTAACGAATGGCATTTCAATGGGTTCGTGGTGACCGACTACACCTCCATCAATGAGATGCTGAATCACGGCATTGCCGGAACCATCAAGGATGCCGCGCGGCTTGCGCTGAATGCGGGCGTGGACATGGATATGCAGGGAAGCACCTACCTGAACTCGCTGGATTCACTGCTGAAGGAGAAAAATATTACGTTTTCGCGGATCGATGATGCGGTTAGGGTTATCCTCGAAGCCAAGATGAAACTTGGATTGTTCGATGATCCTTTCAGGTATTGCAGCAGGGAGAGGCAGGAGAAGGATATCATGACCCCGGAGGCGCTTGCGTCCGCCAGGAAAATGGTATCGGAAAGCTGTGTATTACTGAAAAATGAGAAAAACACCCTTCCGATTCCGGCATCCGCAAAAAAAATCGCCGTCATCGGACCGCTGGGCGATTCCAAAAAGGACATGCTCGGCAACTGGTCGGCTGCGGGCAACTGGGAAAAATGTGTCACCCTGCTCGAAGGGCTGAAAGCAAAGGCTGGCACCGGAGTTGAAATCTTTTATGAAAAAGGATGCAATGTAAATGATGACGACCGCACCGGATTTGATGCAGCCCTTAAGCTGGCAACCAAAGCCGACTTTGTGATCCTGGCCCTGGGCGAAAACGGATGGATGAGCGGCGAAGCCTCGAGCCGTGCGCACATCGACCTGCCGGGGGTTCAGAACGACCTTGCCGAAGCCGTTGTGAAAACAGGCAAACCGGTGGCTGCCGTTTTGTTCAATGGCCGCCCCCTCGCCATCACCCGGCTCAGTGCAGCCGCCCCTGCCATTCTTGAAACATGGTTTGGCGGAACACAGGCAGGAAACGGCATTTCCGACGTGCTTTTTGGCGATTTCAACCCATCCGGCAAACTTACCATGACCTTCCCGAGAACCGAGGGCCAGATACCGGTTTTCTACAATGCCAAAAACACGGGTCGTCCCTATCAATCCTCCGACCCGGGTGCCAAGTACGTTTCCCGTTACCTCGATTGCCCGAATGACCCGCTCTATCCTTTTGGTTTCGGACTGAGTTATACCACTTTCACCTATTCAGGGATATCGGCCGTGGTTTCAGGGAACAAAGTCACCATAACAGCGCAGGTGAAAAATGCCGGCAACCGCGACGGGGAAGAGGTTGTGCAACTCTATGTGCAGGATAAGGTTGGTTCGATCACCCGGCCGGTGAAGGAGCTGAAGGGATTTCAAAAGGTGATGATCAAAAAGGGAGAATCAAAAAGCATCATGTTCAATATTACGACCGACGACCTGGCCTTTTACCATCCCGATCTGAAAAAGTCCTGGGAACCCGGCGAATTCGTTGCCTACATCGGCACCAGCTCCGCCGAAACCCTCTCAGCACCCTTCTACATCAAATAATCCCGCCGGCTACGGGCGAATTCGTCACTCGTCACTCGTCACTTTTTCCCCAGCCACCCCCCTGCAAATCCCGCTTTTTTCAGGCCCCGGACGATGTAGAGGTTTTGCTTCATCATGTTCCAGATGAGCGCTGAATGGTTGTTGGCGATCATCAGCACGATCGGACCCTGGTCGATGCCGAGGTAATCGACGTCGAACCATCCTTTTTCGTTCCCCTTTCCCCGGGTGAACGAAGGGTTGAATGAATCCTTGAAACCATATTCCTGGTACAGCGCACTGCCATAGGTGTCGTACATGGCTTCCAGCGCCGGGATGCAGATCTCAGGTGCAAAGGGCAGTGATCCTCCCGCGGCGGTGGGGGCAAGCGTCCCGTCGTCGACCAGGTAGCCGGAGGCAATCCCGCGGGCCGAATACCCGTCGAATACCACCTCTTTGCCCTTCCAGGGCAGCCTGGCGTAACCCGGGCCGTCGCAGGCGGTCAGTCCCCAGATATACCGTCCATAACCGGCGAATTTCCCCGGGTTGGCCCTGCAGTAAGCCTGCTGGGAATAGGTGGCACGACGTGAATTCTCAAAATAATCGATCCCCTTCGCCCGCATGTAGTCGTCTTTGATCCCCTTGAAATCGATGTAGATGTGTGAATACTGGTGGCCGAAAAGAGGCCCGAAATTTACATGGGAAAATCCATAGGAGTTTGACCAGTTGTATTTAGAAGTCCAGGCGTTCCAGCAGGATGCCGGGATTGGGTGCGTGGGCGATCCGATAGCCATGATGATCAATACCATGGCTTCGTTATAACCATACCAGTAACTGGAAATGAACCCCGATTCGGGATGCCAGCCCATGCTCAGGATGTCCTTTCCGTTCAACGCCCAGGCCCAGTCGACCCGGCGGTAGAGTTTGTCGGCCAGCTCGCGGATCTCGCGCTCTTCTTGTGAATCCCCATTGAAATATTCGAGGCAGGAGAGTATTCCGGCCATTAACAGTCCCGTATCGATCGTTGAGAGTTCAACATCTTTGAACCGCATCCCGGTATGCATGTCCAGGAAATGGTAGAAAAGTCCCTTGTAACCGCCAACCCCCGTTTTGTCGGCACCCTGGGGCAACCGGTAAAGGAATCGCAGGGTCTTCAGGACCCTGGCGGCACCCTCCCTGCGGGAGATATACTGCTGGTCAATCCCCACCAGGTAGGCCGACAACCCGAAACCGGTGGCGGCAATGCTGGAGAAGGAGGGGGTGGGATACCGGTCGGGAATCAGTCCCGAGGTGGTATCTGCAAGATCCCAGAAATATTTGAATGTCCTGAATTCCAGTTCCTGGAGGGAGAATTTTTGTGGGATGGGCTTCGGGGTTGTCGGGTTCTGCGGGGATGCAGAGATCGCGCCGAGGAGCAATGCCCCGGCGAAAACCGCGGTCATGATGCCAGGCAAACGCATAGGTGTTTTTTTTATCAAAGATAAGGGCTTAATATTTACGAATTACGATTTTGGATTTACGATTTCCTGGAATTCAATATTTGTTCAGGGAAAAAGACGGGAGGTTTGAATTAAATCGTAAATCGTAAATCGTATATCGTAAATCGTAAATCGCCAGGGGTTTGCGCCTGATTATTGTGTAAGTTTGCCGGGTTTATATTCATCCGTTAACCACATTGAAATGTCTATGAGAAAATCTCTTTACCTGCTGATCCTTTTCTTTTCTGCGACCACCTTTGTCACTGCGCAGGAAACAGCGCTGAAACCAACGGTTTCGCGCCCGGTGTATTTTGATGTTTCACCCCCCTTGCGGGAGATACTGAAACAGGCGCCCGGGCAACTGGATGCCAGCTGGAAAGACGGGGTGGTGAAAAATTACTTCAAATCCGTCGGAACCGTCAGCAGGCAGCGTCCGTCAGCGGCAATTTTTGATCCGTCGCTGCAGGATCAGAACGGGTCGCTCCCGTCTGATTCAACCATCCAGAATTTCGAAGGCATGGGCAACATCAGCGGTGCTGTTCCTCCCGATACCCATGGTGAAGTCGGGCTGAACCATTTCTTCCAGGTGATCAACTGTGCCTATTCCATTTACAACAAAAGCGGGAACCGCATCCTGGGACCGTTGGCGAGCAGTTCGGTGTGGACCGGGATGCCCAACAATGCCAACAGCGGTGACGCCATTGTGCTGTATGATGAACAGGCCAACCGCTGGCTTTTCTCCCAGTTCTCGCTTCCAAACGGCTCCTCCACGGCTCCTTTTTACCAGATGATCGCCGTATCGCAAACGGCCGATCCAACCGGAAGCTGGTACCGGTGGGAGTATGAATTTTCGCAGATGCCCGATTACCCGAAATTCGGTGTCTGGCCCGATGCCTATTACATGTCGGCAAACCTTTTCATGGGCGGCTGGGTCGGCAACGGCGCCTATTGTTTCGACCGGTCAGCCATGATCGCAGGGAACCCCGAGGCACAGCGCATCTCCTTTACCATTCCGCCGGGGGCTGATGGCTTCACCAGTTTCCTCCCTTCCGATTGCGACGGCACCTTCCCGCCGATGGGAACGCCGGACTATTTCACCTATATCCGCACCAACGGCACACAGCGCCTTGGGATCTGTGAATTTCACGCCGACTGGAACACCCCTGCCAATGCAACCTTCGGAAACAAAATCTACCTGAATGTCAACAGCTTCAGCCTCAGCGGAGATGCCGGGAGCGGGATTCCCCAGAAAGATTCGGACAAAAAGCTGGAGACCCTCGCCGACAGGCTCATGTACCGGCAGCAGTACCGCACCTTCAACGGCTATTCGTCGATGGTGCTGAACCATACCGTCGATGGCACCGCCGGCAAGGCGGGCGTTCGCTGGTACGAACTCAGGAATACGGGAACAGGCTGGAGCATTTACCAGCAGGCCACCTATTCCCCGGCCGACAATAATTCACGCTGGCTCGGAAGCATTGCCCAGGATACCGCCGGCACGATTGCCATGGGCTATTCGGTTTCCAGCGCCAATATTTACCCTTCCATCCGGTATACCGGGCGAATGAAAAATGATCCCCTGAACCAGATGACCATGACCGAAAAGACCATCATCAACGGAACCGGGTCTCAAACAGGCATCTGGAGTGGTCGTTCAAGATGGGGTGATTACAGCGGCATCAGCATCGATCCTTCGGCGCCCACCACCTTCTGGTTTACCACCGAATATTATGCCATCACCTCCAGCAGCGGCTGGCAAACGCGTATCGCCTCCTTCACCTTTGCGAATGTATTCTCCTCCGCAGCCTCCTCGGCCCCATCTTTGATCTGTGCCACCAGCCCCGACTCCTCGCAACTGAATGCCTATGGATATGGCGGATCGGGCAATTATTCCTATGCATGGCATTCCATCCCCGCAGGATTCAACTCGACGCTGAAAAGCCCGAAGGTGCGTCCTGCCCAGTCAACACAGTATGTGGTGGCGGTGAGCGATGGCAGTGCGACACGCCACGACACGACCAGTGTTCTCATCGGGCTGGCACCTACGGCATCAGCAGGGGCTGATACTGCGGTTTGCTGGTTTGTTTCGCCCATTCACCTGCACGGAACGGCCACAAATTACAGCAAAATCACCTGGGGCACTGGAGGCGACGGTTATTTTACGAATCCCACCACACTGAATCCTGATTACTACCCCGGAATTCATGACAAGACCCATGGTTCAGCCTCGCTGGTGCTGTTGGTCGTTCCCAACGCTCCCTGCCTGGGCAATGTCACCAGTACAAAAAACATCACCCTTGATCCCTGTACAGGCATCGAAGACATGCATGGAAATGAGTCTGCGATGGTGGTTGCACCGAATCCTGCACACGATCAGGTTGTGGTTACCATCACCAACCCGCCGGCAACGGCAGTGTTAACCATTGTCGGGATGGATGGCAGGAATGTATATTCCACCTCCATTCATGCGGATGGTAAACAGGTTGTCACCCTGAAACTGGATGTAACGGGATACGCCGGGGGGCTCTACCTCCTCAAAATGCAGGGTAATGGCCAGCCGGTTACCGCCCGTTTCATGGTGGAATAACCGGGGTTGAACATCTGAAAAAATGGTCATGGCTTGACCATTTATTGTTGAGGTTACCCCCTCATTAACTTGTTTGATACCAGTCACCGTATGAGCGGCCTTGACTGGGGCGATCACCGATGGAATTTTTGATCAAACATTGCGAATGACCCAGGCTCAGACGCGATGCGGTGACGAGGCCGGGCCTGCCTGAGGCCAAAAGAAAAAAAGAGGGTGACCCTTTCGAGACACCCTCCTCCTTTTTTAGGAATGAATTCGTTCCAACTACCAGATCACGATCCTTTGCTGATCTGTGATTCCCTTGCAGCCGAAGGCATCGGAGAACTCCTTCATCAGCGGAAGGGTTGCGTTGATACGCCAGCGGGCCGGTGAATGTTCGTTGGTCTGCACCTGGTTGATCAGGCTTTCATTGGTCATGTTTTCACGCCATACCTGTGCCCATCCAAGGAAAAAGCGCTGCTGGTATGTAAAACCGTCGATTTTGGCCGGTTTTTCCTTCCCTGCAAGCGATTTTTCAAGTGCATAATAACCGAGGGTCAGGCCGCCGAGGTCGGCGATGTTCTCACCCAGGGTCAGTTTGCCGTTGATGTTGAATCCCTTCGTGACCTCGATGCCGCTGAAATAATCGGCAAGGCGTTTTCCGAGTGCCGCAAAATTGGCAGAATCAGCAGGGGACCACCAATTGTTCAGGTTGCCGGTGCCGTCGTATTGTGCTCCCTGGTCATCAAAACCATGGGTCATTTCGTGGCCGATCACCCCGATGATGGCGCCGTAGTTGATGGCATCGTCGGCATCAGGATTGAAAAAGGGAGGCTGGAGGATGGCTGCGGGGAATACGATCTCGTTGTTGGTCGGGTTGTTGTAGGCATTGATGGTTTGCGGCGACATGCCCCATTCCGATTTGTCTACCGGTTTGCCGACCTTTGCGAGCATATCCTTGTGGTCCCACAGGGTGATGTTCATGCTGTTCTCGACCAGTTTGTCAGGCTGGATGTCGATGGTGGAATAATCTTTCCATTTGTCGGGATAACCGATCTTCCAGGTGAAGGCGGCAAGTTTCTTTTTTGCCTTTTCCTTGGTGGGGGAACTCATCCAGGTAAGTTTGTCAATGCGTTCACCGTATACCACCCGAACATTTTCAATCATCTCAACGACCTTTTTCTTGGAAGATTCAGGGAAATATTTGGCAACAAAGAGTTTTCCGAGGGGCATTCCCAGGCGGCGGTTCACGCTCATGGTTGCGCGCTCTGCACGCGGGCGTTGTTCCTTTACCCCATACATGACCGTGCTGAAAAAATGGAAGGACTCCCTGGTGAACTGGTCGGGCAACAGTGCCGAAAAGTGGGAGAGGACCTGCCAGTTGTAGTAGGTCTTCAGCACCTCAACCGGCGTCGCCTTGACCAGGAGCCCCAGGTTCTTCAGGTACTCCTTGTTCTGTACGATGACCGTGTCGGTGGGCAGGCCAAAGTTTTTGTAATAGTCTTTCCAGTTGATATCGGGGGCTATTTTCTGCAGTTCCGTGAAGGCAATCTTGTTGTATATCTTAACGGGGTCGCGCAGTTCGAAATTTTTCAGCTGGATGAGGGCGAGTTTGGTTTCAAAATCGAGGATGGTCTTGCCGGGATTGACGGTTTTCCATTCAGCCAGTGAGAACATTTTGTCGATGTGGCTCACGAATTCAGCCCTGATCTTCACCATGGCGGGATCCGGGTTCTCGTAATAGTTGCGGTCGCGCATCGAGAGTCCGCCCTGACCCATGAAGATGGCGTTCATCGTGCTTTTCCTGTCATCGGGACCTACCCCTGCGTCAAACGGGCCGCCTATGTTGTAAATGGCCAGTTCCCCGGCAAGTGCGATCAACCCGGCCGCATTTTTCGTTGCGTTGATCTTTTCGATCAGTGGCATGATAGGTGCGATTCCGCGTTTGGCAATGGTCACGGTATCCATGTAGGAACGGTAATAGCCGGCGATCAACTGGGGATCACTCCCTTTTGCCGGGTTCTGCATCGCCATCAGTTCATTGATGATGCCTTTGATCTTCACCTCGCGCGTCTCCTTGTCGAGAATGTCAAAGGAACCCCATGAACCTTCGGTGGACGGGATCGCATTGTGTTTTTTCCAGTTGCCGTTGACATACCCGTCAAAGTCGTCGCACGGCTTCACAGTCGAGTCAATGGTCGTCAGGTCAAAGGCTGGTACCTTTTTCGCGTCAGTCATCTTTTTTTGGTTGTTGCAGGAGGAGATCGCCACCATCATCATCATGAGTGCGATCATCAGAAATGCAGAATGTTTTTTCATCGGGTTTTAGATTTAGCCGGTAAAAGTACTTGATTTTTTATTTGTTCCAACGGGGTTGTTAAGGATCAAGACATAACAGCCAGTGCTTCAAACCCGGAATAATTCGTAAAAAGCTGAAATAATTTCCCAATAAATTTTCCCGGTCAAAAATATTGCTAAATTTAGATCGCGAAAACTAATTGATTGTTAACGAAATAACAATGGAATACAGGATATTGAAGAGCGAGGTTTCCGATGGCATCGCCATCGTGACCGTCAGCCGGCCCGCCGCGATGAATGCTTTGAATTCGGATTTTTTCGATGAAATGGACAATTTTCTTGATGAAATTGAATCGAAGACGGAGGTCAAGGTACTCATCATCACGGGAGAGGGAAAAGCTTTTGTGGCGGGTGCCGATATCGCCGAAATGGTCCACATGGGAATCCCGGAGGGCTTTGCCTTTTCTTCGAAAGGTCAGCGCGTTTTCGACCGGATTGAACAGTGCCCCCTGCCGGTGATTGCCGCCGTGAACGGCTATGCATTGGGTGGCGGATGTGAACTGGCCATGGCGTGCGACTTCCGTTTTGCCAGCAAACTGGCGAAATTCGGTCAGCCGGAGATGAATCTCGGCCTGATCCCCGGTTATGCCGCCACACAGCGGCTGTCGAGGCTTACCGGCCTGGGTAATGCCCTGTACCTCATCCTCACGGCCGATACCATTTCGGCCGATGATGCCCTGCGCATCGGCCTTGTTCAGAAGGTTACCGAACCCGAGCTGCTCATGGAGGAGGTGATGAAGCTGGCCCGGCGCATCGCCGGAAATGGATCGCAGGCCGTCGCGGTTGCTAAAAAGGTGATCCGCCGGGGAATGACGATGGAGTTCGGGGAGGCATCAGCGCTTGAGTCGTCTGAATTTTCAAAACTCTTCGGCCTGCCTGCAACAAAGGAGGGGATGAAGGCGTTTCTTGAAAAACGGAAACCGGAGTGGTAATGAATTTGGGGATGTGGAGATTTGGGAATTTGGGGATGTGGAGATTTGGGGATGTGGAGATTTGGGAATTTGGGGATGTGAAGATTTGGGAATTTGGGGATGTGAAGATGTGAGGATTTGTTGATGCAGGATTTGATTTTTAAGTTATGGTTTTGATTTTTGAGTTTTTAAGTTATACATAATAAATGTTTTCATATGACTTACGAAGAACGATTACAGCATGTTTCGGTACTGGGAGCTGCCGGTAAAATGGGAAGCGGCATCCTGCTGCTGACCGCGGTGGAAATGGCCGATCTCAGCCTGAAACCCGAAAACAGGGGCAAACCCTTCGTCCTGAATGCCATCGATGTCTCTGATGAGGCGTTGTCGGGCGTTTTGAAATACCTGAAGGCCCAGGTTCTGAAAATGGCTGAAAAAAAGGTGGTTGCACTGCGAAAAGCATACGCCGGCCGGGCCGACCTGATCGACAACAACGAGATCATAGACCAGTACATTTTTGATGTACTCAGCCTTGTCAGACCCTCCACCAGGATGGAGGCCGCATTCGATTCGCGCCTAGTATTTGAGGCAATCAAAGAGGACCAGGAGCTGAAGATCAGCATCTTTGCTAAAATTGCAGCCAGCAACCCGCATTTGCCATGGTTTTTCACCAACACCTCATCCATCCCCATCACCAAACTGGATGAAGGGGCCGGGCTGGGTGGTCGGATCATCGGCTTCCATTTTTACAACCCTCCTGCCGTCCAAAAACTTGTTGAGGTCATCAAGGCGAAGCAAACACTGCCTGAGGTGGAGGAATTTGCCCTGGCCTATGCAAAGAGTCTCCGCAAGATTGTCGTTCCCTCGCACGACGTGGCGGGATTTATCGGCAATGGACATTTCATGCGCGACATCCTTCATGCCGCCACCGAGGTGGAAAAGCTCGGCAAGGAGTTCTCCTTCGTCGAAGCGGTGTATGCCATGAACCGGATCAGCCAGGATCTCCTGGTGCGCCCCATGGGGATTTTTCAACTCGTTGATTACGTGGGGGTGGATGTCTGCAGCTTCATCATGTCGGTGATGGATCATCACCTGAAGGAGGAGACCCTGCACTGCCCGCTGCTCGACAGGCTCCTGTCGCAGGGCGTAAAAGGCGGCCAGTATTCCGACGGCTCCCAGAAGGATGGTATCCTTAAATATGAGAAAGGCCGACCGGTAGCCATTTATGATCCGGGAACCAGGGTCTACGTTCCCATTGGGGACATTCAACCCGCGGTTGATGCAAAACTCGGTAACCTGCCGGTTCCCCCTGCATGGAAAGCAGTGGTCGGCAATAAGGCGAAGGAAGAGATCCTCCGTGAATATTTCAGCCAGTTGAAGGCCGCTTCAGGACTTGGGGCTGAACTGGCCAGGTTCTATGCCACGCGCTCCTGCGAAATCGGGAAACAATTGGTCAGTTCGGGGGTGGCCGGGAACGAAAACGATGTGAACACCGTCCTGCTCACAGGTTTCTTCCATGCCTACGGCCCGGTAAATAATTATTTATGATGAAATCCCGCTGAAGGGTAAAAACATTGATTATGAGAAGAAAAGTATATATGATTGCAGGCTGCAACACCATTTCGATGGGTACCGGCCGCAAAGAGTTCAACCCGAAAAAAGAGCGTCCCGGTCTCGAGGAATACATCCGGGAAGCCGGGCAGGGAACTCTGAAGATGATTGGCGGGGCCGGGAAGGTGGATGAATGCGTGATCGGCAATTTCATGGCCTCACGGTTTAACAGGCAGGCTAACCTGGCGGCATTTTTCCCATACGTTGACGAAGGTTTGCGCTACAAACCCGCCATCCGGGTCGAGGGTGCCTGTGCTACCGGCGGGCTCGCGCTGATGAGCGGCATTAAAAGCATCCTGGCTGAAACGGCGGAGGTGGTGCTGGTCATCGGCGTGGAAGTCCAAAATACGGTCAAGGCGATTTACTGTGCCGACTTCCTGGCCGGGGCCGGGTGGTTTAAAAACCGCAAAACAGGCCATGCCTATTTTTTCCCGGGGCAGTTCAGCGACCGTGCCGGGGCCTATTATGAAAAATACGGACGGGAAAAAACCCGCCAGGCCATGGCGAAATGGTTCAGAAATGCCATTGAAAATGCAAGGCTCTGCCCCACGGCACAGGAATACCATAATACAGTGAAGGACTTGGAGGCATTGGCCATGATGGAACCCAACGGGAAATCGTTCGTGGATCACCTCAATGTTTTCGATTGTTCAAAAGTCTCCGACGGGGCGTCGGCCATCGCCGTTGTTTCGGAAGAGGGGCTGAAGCGCTGCGGGATTCCTGCCAGTGAAGCCATCGAGGTGATGGGCTGGGGTCAGATGGAGGAGGATATCACCCTGCCTCCCGTGGACCCCGCCGCCCTGACCACAACGAAGGAAGCGGTAAAGATGGCGCTTGCCACGGCCGGGATCACCCGCGACCAGGTCGGGACAGCCGAAATCCACGACTGTTTCAGCATCGCCGGGCTGATGTGCATGGAGGCCATTGGTTTTGCTGAGCCCGGCAAGGGCGCCGACTTCATCCTCAGTGGCGCAACCTCGCGCAGCGGCCGTTTCCCGGTCAACACCACGGGCGGGCTGATCGGCTGGGGCCATCCCACGGGCGGCACCGGGGTTCACCAGGCGGTGACCATTCTCGAGCAGCTCACCGGTAAAGCCGGCGAGGCCCAGGTCGCCATTCCCGCCGACCGTCCTTACGGACTGACCGTGAACATGGGAGGGGATGACAAGACGCTGGTGTCGGTGGTGTACCGGAAAGGGATGTAATGTGAACTTAAAACTCAAAAACCTTCTTTTTTGAAGACCCCTGTCACCTCCCTTTTTTCAATTGAATTCCCGATCATCCAGGCCGGGATGGTGTGGTGCAGCGGCTGGAGACTTGCCGCGGCGGTGAGCAATGCCGGCGGGCTGGGGTTATTGGGTGCCGGTTCGATGCCGCCCGATGTGCTGGCAGAACAGATCCGCAAATGCAGGGCTGCGACAGGCAAACCCTTTGGCGTAAATGTCCCCCTGCTGTTCAGCAGGGTGAATGAGCAGTTTGATGTGATCATCCGCGAAGGGGTGAAGATCGTCTTTACCTCCGCGGGCAATCCTGCAACATGGACCCCCCTGCTCAAAGAACACGGCATTACCGTGGTCCACGTGGTGGCCAGTGTGAAATCCGCCCTCAAATGCGGGCAGTCGGGAGTGGACGCGATCGTGGCCGAGGGTTTTGAAGCCGGCGGCCACAACGGGAAAGAGGAAACCACCACCTTCACCCTGGTTCCGCTGATCAGGAGAGCGGTGAAGCTTCCGCTCATCGCGGCAGGGGGTATTGCAACCGGCAGGGGAATGCTTGCAGCCATGGCCCTGGGCGCCGACGGGGTGCAGATCGGCAGCCGCTTCGTGGCCTCCGAAGAGTCGTCTGCCCACCAGGCATTCAAACAAAGGGTTCTTGAATCAGCCGACGGCGGTACTTTTCTCACCCTGAAGAGCGTCATGCCCGTCAGGCTGATCCGCAATAAGTTTTTTGAGGAAATCCAGGCGTTCGAAGCAAACTGCGCATCCCCCGGGACCCTGGAAACCCTTCTCGGCAAAGGCCGGGCCAGGCAGGGAATGTTCGAGGGGGATATGGAAGACGGCGAACTGGAGATCGGGCAGGCAGCCGCACTCATCGACACCATCAGGCCGGCAGGGGAGATTGTCGGCGAAATCATTGCGGAATTCGAAACCGCGAAAAAGGAATTGCAGGTTCTTTGAATCCTGCAGGTTAACGGAGAAAGACGGAACAACCATCCTGGCGGTCGAAGCGGATGCCCCGTCTGGCATGGAGGATTATATGAAGAAAGCATTCCCGCTCGCCCTTGACAAATTAAAGGAAATTGCGGAATCCGGCCCGTCCCGTTGACCGCAGAACATTTTAAGCTGCCTGAGACCATGAAAAATACGGCGAAATCATCTTTTTATCTTTTCCTGCTCCCGGCTGTTGCACTTGGTTTGGGAATTGCCTGGATCGACTCGCGGCCCGGCTGGGACGACGCAGGTATTACCGCTGCGATGATCTTCACGGTTGCCGCAGTTCCCGGGTTCCTGGTTGCACGAATGCCCTGGCTCTTCGCCCTGGCTGTCGGAATCTGGGTTCCGCTCTTCAGCATCCTCTTTTCAATGAATTTTGGCGGACTCCTGGCCCTTGTCCCCGGTTTTGCCGGCGCCTATGCGGGCTACTTCACCAAAAAACTATCAAGTTGAACCTGTTGGCATGATGGTTCGTGTCACGGTTTTTTTCTTTGCCAACTTTACACCAGCGGCCTGTTCCTGGCAACCTTGTGTTTGATGGGTGCCAGCCTGCGCAGGTACTGGTAAATGGCGGCGAGGTCGGTCGTATCCATGCCCGCGTACATGGTCCATGGCATGATGGTTTGCTGATCACCCTTTTTCAGCAGCGCTGCAGGATGGAAGGCGGGATTGTTGCTTTTAAACCGCGCGATAAAGACTGCCTGCGTCCAGTTCCCGATACCGGTTTCAGGGTCGGGGGTGATGTTGGGCGAACTAAGCATCCCGCCTGGCATCTCAAAATCCCTTCCGCCCGAAAAGGAATGCGATTTGTCGATCTGTCCGTGGCGTGCAGGGGTGTGGCAATCCACGCAACCGGCGGCCCGGGTGAGGTAAGCGCCCCATTTCACTGTGTCGGTTGCGGTCGGCTTGGCGACCGGCCTTGCATTCGCCGGAAAGAGATGGAGCACGATGTTCATCGGGAATGCAGGGTTGGAGCGCGTCGGTGTAAAATCAACCGGGGCCAGGGAGCGGACATAGGCGATCACGCAGAGGATGTCCTCAGTGTCAAGGGTTCCGTAGGCCGGGTACGGCATGATGGGGAACAGCGGGTGGCCGTCGCGGCTCACCCCGCTGGTGATGGCGCGGTAGATCTCGGCATCGCTCCAGGCCTTCAGGTGGAATGGTGTGATGTTGGGGGAACGGAAACTTCCGGGGAACCCCATCTTCTGGTCGAAGATCTCACCGCCCTTTCCTTCCGTGCCGGGTACCATGGGACCCGAAAAACGGCTCCAGTCGCGCGTGGAATGGCAGTCGATACAGACCATCACGTGACCGGCAAGGTATTTCCCGCGTTCGATGCGCTGTGCGGAGGCATCCGCCTTGAGATCCCTCAGCGGGACCTTCGGCAGGAACAAAACGATGTATAGAACCACAGCAAGTGCGATGACGGCCAGGGCTGCAACCAGTGCGCCGAAGATCATGGGCCATTTTTTTCTTTTCATCGGTTAAGGGATTAAGGTCAATTTACGATTTACGAATTACGAATTACGATTTTTGGGGAACCGTCAGGGTTGTCCATGCCGCCTTTCTCCGCCGTAACCGCGGAAGTCAATGTGCATGCAGGGCCACCCTGTTTCCTTCGCTGTCGAGGAAGATGGCCATATAACCGATCTCGTGGGAAATCAGTTTTTTTGGCATCAGCACCTTTCCCCCGGCGGCTTCGGCGCGGCCCAGTTCAACGCAGACATCGCCGCTGAAAGCGGTAAAATAGATCAGCATTCCATCTGCTGAAGGCCTGTAGTTCTTAGGGTTGTAAACCAGCGACCCGCCCGAACCGATCGAATTTTCCACCGCCGGAAACCAGGCCATGTCGAGCGGCCCCATTTTCGCCCGGGTGAGGCTGAACGCAAATACTGATTCATAAAAGCGGACGGCGCGATCCATGTCGGTGACGGGGATCTCGAACCATCCGACCACGTTGTGGCTGATTTCCATAGGGCCGGGTTTTAGTTTATCTCGTTGGTTAGCTCAAATATACAACATCCACGCCCCGATAATCAAGAGCATGCGCTTTGAATTTCCACTTTTATGAGACATTACAAGGGAAAAGTAAGAGAAATACAATTTTTTGCCGATGTTGCCGGGATGAATTGTTTTATAAAGGAGAATTAATGAGATTACCCGAATGATGTTTTTGCCTGATATTCTGATCATTGGAGGTATAAACCCATAAAAAACCACCTTGAAGGGGAAAGTTGGTTTAGCGCAAATTATTGTTTTTCAAACACATATAAAATAAAAAATGAAATAGTGCCGTTTTTTCTCCAAGCTTCTCCAAGCTCCCTCCATGCTTCTCCATGTTACCTGCCTGTTTCTCCATGCTCCCTCCATGCTTCTCCATGCTCCCTAACTGAATCCTGCCTATTAGGAACCGATAAGAAACCTATTAGCTGGCTGCTCATGGCTGCTACAAAATTGTCCGGCCTCCGGATACACATCAAAACCCGACCGGTGTTCTCATTTGGAATCTGTCTTTTCAGGGGGGAGCAGTTTTCACCTGCATGTGAACGGAACAATCCGGCGAACCAGCGAAATGAAGGTAAATTATAAATTACTCAATGTTTTGAGTAATTTATCTCAATGCACTGAGATAATTATAATATCGGGAGTGGAGTATACCGGAGTCGAACCGGTGACCTCTGCATTGCGAACGCAGCGCTCTGGCCAACTGAGCTAATACCCCAAAACGACCATCTATCGTGGTGCAAATATATTACAATTTACGATCTCCGATTTACGATTTACGATTTCAGGTCGCCCAAACTGCTTATTTTTGCTGAAACAATCTTCGATAAATTCCCTTGACCTTTGAAACCAAGGAGCACTACCCGTAATTTTTAATTTGTAATTTTTAATTTGTTCTCCACCCCAGCCTAAAACATGTTTTCCCACGATACCATCCGCATCACCAACGCTTCCGAGCACAACCTGCGTTCGGTCAGCCTTGAATTCCCGAAAAACCAGCTCATCCTTGTCACCGGGGTGTCGGGCTCTGGCAAATCGTCGCTGATCTTCGATGTGCTTTACCGTGAAGCCGAAAGCTGCTACCTTGGGTCGTTCTCCTCCTTTGCACGGCAATTCATGGGGAAGATGAAAAAACCCGATGTCGAAAAGGTGGAGGGACTCTCGCCGGCCATCGCCCTCAACCAGAAATCGGTGGTCTCGAACCCGCGATCAACCGTCGGGACGATCACCGGGCTCTACGACCTGCTGCGGCTGCTATACGCCCGCACCGGGACCATCCCGGCCGGTGCCGATCCTTTTCCCATCAACAGGAGTCTCTTTTCCTTCAACTCCCCTGAAGGGGCCTGCCCCACCTGCAAGGGACTCGGGGTGGAGGATTTTCTCGACCCCGAACTGCTGGTCGCCGACGGGAATAAAACCCTGCGCGAAGGGGCCCTGGTGATCACCACCCCCTCCGGGTACATCATCTATTCGCAGGTGACCATGGCGGTGCTCGACCAGGTATGCCGGTCGGAAGGTTTTCACGTGGACATTCCATGGAAAGAGCTGACGCCGCAGCAGAAGCACATCGTCCTTTACGGCAGCGACCGTATCGAAATTCCTTATGGCAAACATCCGCTGGAATCAAGGATGAAATGGAGCGGGATTACCGCCAAACCACGGGAGCTTGGATTCTACAAGGGAATTGTCCCCATCATGGAGGCCATCCTGCAGCGCGACCGCAATAAAAACATCCTGAGGTTTGTCCGCAGCGGCAAGTGCAGGGCCTGTAAGGGAAAGCGGCTGAATGAACAGGCGCTGTCGGTGAAAATCGGCGGGAATTCCATCGCCGATTTAGCCGCCATGGAACTGGAAGAGCTTGTAACCCTCCTCGCCGGGAACGGGTTAGCCGGCAACGCCGGGGCTGTTTCCGGTCCCATCGTTACACAGGTTGAGAAGCAAGTCACCCTGCTGAAACGCCTCGGCCTGGGCTACCTAACCTGCGACCGCGAATCGACCACCCTCTCGGGCGGCGAATCGCAGCGTTTACGGCTTGCCACGCAGGCCGGCATTGGGCTGAGCGGCATGATCTGCATATTCGACGAACCCTCCATCGGGCTGCACCCTCATGACATATCAAACCTGATCGGTATCCTGAAAGAGATCCGCGACCGGGGCAATACCGTGATCGTTGTGGAACACGAAGAGGAATTTCTCCGTCATGCCGACTGGCTGATCGATATCGGGCCTGGTCCCGGCGTTCACGGGGGCGAAGTGCTGTTCAACGGATCGATGATTACGGCGACGCATCTTTCAGAAGTGGAGACCAGGAAAAGCCGCACGCTCTCTTTTTTCAAAGGTTTCGAAAAGATTGCCGTTCCGGCGCAACGTCGGCCGGGGCATGGTTTTCTTTCCGTTTCAGGGGCCGCCGCCAACAACCTCCGGAACATTGACGTCAGCTTCAGGTTGCAGGCGCTGAATGTGGTCACCGGTGTTTCGGGTGCCGGGAAATCGACCCTTACCGAACAGGTGCTGGGGGCCTTTTTAAGGAACCGGCTGCACGGCACCAACGAGGCAGTGGGAACCTTTCGGGCAATCACTGGCTGGGAGGGGATCGGCAAACTGATCTCCATCGACCAGTCGCCCATCGGCCGCACCCCGCGCAGCAACCCGGCCACCTATACCGGTTTGTCCGATCCCATCCGCGACCTTTTTACCAGCCTGCCGGAATCGGCAAGGCTGGGATTTGATAAAAGCCGGTTCTCCTTCAATACTCCCGGGGGACGGTGCGAATCCTGCCAGGGCGCCGGTTACCAGCTGGCCGGGATGCACTTCATGGGTAATGCAGAGGTACTTTGCGAAGCCTGTGAGGGCCGCCGGTTCGATGAACCAACCCTGTCGGTCACCTTCCGCAGCAAAAATATTTCTGAGGTTTTCGGGATGACGGTTTCGGAAGCCCTCCTGTTTTTCGCGGGCGAACACAAGATCCAGCGTTACCTCGAAACCCTCGAAAACCTGGGACTTGGCTATATCACCCTCGGGCAGCGTTCATCAACCCTGAGCGGGGGAGAGGCACAGCGGATAAAACTGGCCACTGAACTTGCCCGGCCGCAGTCGGCGCATACGCTGTACATCATGGATGAGCCGACCACCGGACTGCACCACGCCGATGTGGGGATCCTCCTAAACGCGCTGAACCGCCTGGTCGGCCAGGGACATACGGTAATCCTCATCGAACACCATGCCGCGATCATCATGGCGGCCGACCATGTCATTGACCTGGGTCCAGGAAGCGGGCGCGATGGAGGATCACTTCTTTTTTCAGGTACGCCGGAGGAACTTCTTGCGTGCGAAGGATCGCTCACGGCAAAGGCCCTCCTTGAATATCGAATATCGAATGTCGAATATCGAATGTCGAAGGAAGAAATACCGGACCAGGACGCTACAATAAATCGTAAATCGTATATCGTAAATCGTAAATTATCGCTGAAAGGCGTTTCCACCCATAACCTGAAACACATCGATGTTGATATCCCGCACAACAAAATAACGGTCATCACCGGCGTATCTGGCAGCGGCAAATCGTCGCTGGCTTTCGACACCATCTTTGCCGAGGGACAGAGCCGCTTCCTCGAAAGTTATTCCCCCTATGTCCGCAGCCGGATCGGGGTCAAAGAAAAGGCTGAATTCGAAGAAATTACCGGCCTTACGCCCGCCTTTGCGGTAAACCAGGGAGGCCTCGGCCATAACCCGCGCTCCACCGTCGGGACGATGACAGGCATCTATGATCATTACAGGCTGCTGTATTCGAGGATCGGGAAGCGGGCCCTGGAAAATGAATATCGGATAACGAATAACGAATATCCGATATCGAGTCTTTTTTCCTTCAACCACCGGCATGGCGCATGCAGCTTGTGCGACGGACTTGGTTTCCGGACTGTCTGCGATCCGGCGAAACTGGTGACCGATCCTTCGAAACCACTGACCAGTGGCGCGCTGGACGGCACGAAAACCGGGAAATTCTATGGTGACCCGTTCGGGCAGTACATGGCCACGCTCAGGTCGGCTGGCCTGAAATACGGGTTTGATTTTACACAACCCTGGTCGGAACTTTCCGACCTGGCAAAAACAGTTGCGATGCATGGCACCGGCGAAGAGGTGTACGAGGTGAACTGGCAGTTCAAACGGAACAACCGCACCGGTGAGCACCATTTTACCGGGTCCTGGAAGGGGCTTGTCAGCCTGGTCAACGAAGAGTATGACCGCAAACATGCCGATCACCGGGGCGATAGCATGATGAACCTCATGAAAACGGTCCCCTGTGCGGCATGCGGGGGGAAGCGACTGAGGCCTGAAGCACTCGGGTATCTTATCGCAGGGAAAAACATCGCGGAACTTTCGGCCCTGCCCGTTGACCGGTCCATCGGTTTTTTCGTTTCACTCATCTCCGCTCCCGGGCAATCCGGCGATCGTGAGGTGGCCTCCCCGCTCGTCGGGGAGATCCTCCGTAAACTTGAATTCATGGCCGGACTGGGTCTCCCTTACCTCGCCCCCGACCGGCTTTCGTCGACCCTTTCGGGGGGTGAGGCGCAGCGGATCAGGCTGGCAGGTCAGCTGGGATCGGGACTAACGGGGATCACCTACGTGCTGGATGAACCTACCATCGGGCTGCACCCGCGCGACACGGGCAACCTGATGAAACTGATCAGGTCGCTGCAACAGTCGGGGAATACGGTGGTGATCGTCGAACACGACCGCGACGTGATCATGGCGGCCGATTACCTGGTCGATATGGGGCCAGGCGCCGGTAAAGCAGGCGGGAGGATCCTTGCGACAGGCTCCCCGCAGGAGGTCGTCGGTTCACCAGCCTCGGTCACCGGGCCTTACCTGGCCGCGATTCCCCCTACCACCGGAGGGTTTGCATTAAACCGGGAGGGAATTCCTGACCGCGTACTCAATCCGGGCATCTTGATCCGGGATGCATTTGCCAACAACCTGAAGGGTTTTGACCTGGAGATACCATCGGGAGGGATCATTGCCATTACCGGCGTTTCGGGAAGCGGGAAATCGACCCTGGTGAATGAGGTGATTGGCCGTTCGTGGGGAAACGGCACTGCAGCCGGATGTTCCTCCATCAGCGGGTTTGAAAATTTTCAGCGGATGGTCAGCGTCCGCCGGCGAACCGGGTTTTCTTCGCCGCTGGCCACGCCCGCCACCTTTACCGGCATTTTTGACCGGATACGTGAAATTTTTGCCGGTACCGATGAAGCACGTCATTCGGGATTCACCAGGAACCATTTTTCATACCTGGACAAAAGCGGGCAGTGCCAGGCCTGCCAGGGAGCCGGGCAGATATCGGTTTCCATGGATTTCCTTTCGGATGTAACCATGATCTGTGAACAGTGTCACGGCATGCGATATGGCGACGATATCCTGCGCTGCAGGCACCATGACCACCATATCGGGGAGGTGCTTGCGATGACCGTGACGGAGGCTGCCCGGTTTTTTGAAGATCAGCGGAACTTGTCCGAACAGTTGAACATGATCGGTCAAACAGGTCTTGGTTACCTGCAACTGGGCCAGCCGCTTGATACCCTTTCGGGGGGAGAGGCCCAGCGGCTGGTGCTGGCGGCCGAACTGGTGAAGCCGGGGAAGGGACGGGCTTTGTATCTTCTTGAGGAACCATCCGCAGGGCTCCATTTCAGGGATACCGGGTACCTGGTTGCCCTTTTTCACCGCCTGGCCGCCCTGGGACACACCCTGCTGGTCATAGAACATGACCATGACATTATCGCCCAGGCTGATCACATCATCGAACTTGGCCCCGAAGGGGGCGAACGGGGCGGCTACCTCACCGGTTCTGTTTCAAGGCCGGCATAAAAAAACCGCCCCGTTCAGGGGCGGTGTCGCATTAGCGATTTAATTTATCCGTCAATCATTAAGATTTAGGATTGGCCTTGGCCAAAAAACATGTTTCGGTATAAGCGAAACAAGCCGGAAAATCTAAGTTGAAGTTTTGCTCTTTTTGGTTTTTTTAATGTTTAATTGGTTAACACAAAGATAACTGAAACGAAGGCGAAGTCAAGTATTTTAACAAATATTAACACAATTTAAATTACCCCTCGTAAGCCGGGTAATCGGTATATCCCTGGGCTCCAGGGGTATAGAAAGTATTGTAATCCCAACCGGTGTTGATGGGTCTGTCATGCTGCATCCTTTCAACGAGGTCAGGGTTGCTGATGAAGGGGCGTCCGAAGGCGATCAGGTCTGCGAGGCCGCCCTGGAGGTCGCGTTCGGCGGTCTCCCTGGAATAGCCCCCGGCAAGGATCAGGGTTTTTACCAGTTTTTCACGGAAGTTCTGCTTGATGGCAAGCGGGACCTCCGGGGCGCCCATCCCGCTGTGATCCACCAGGTGGATGTAGAGGACGCCCAGTGCTTCCAGCCGTGTCGCAAGGTAATTGTACGTTGCATCGATTTCCGGGTAGGGAAGCATTCCTCCGTTTGTGCCGTAAGGCGACAAACGGATGGCCGTTTTATCCATCCCGATTGCCTTTCCTACCATCTCAACCACCTCCAGGACAAACCTGCATCGGTTTTCAATGCTGCCACCATATTCATCGGTGCGCTGGTTGCTGTGGGGCGACAGAAATTGCTCGAGCAGGTACCCGTTGGCACCGTGCATCTCAACGCCGTCGAAACCCGCAGTAATCGCATTGATTGCCGATTTCATGAATTCTTTCTTTGTCTTGACGATATCTTCGCCGGTCATGGCCCGCGGAACGGGCATGTCTTGCATCCCGTTGCTGTCGGTGTACATCTGTCCGGGAGCGGCAAGGGCCGATGGTGCAATGATCTCGGCACCCGCGGGCAGGTTGTCAGGGTGTCCCATCCTCCCGGTATGCATGAACTGGATAAAAATGCTGCCGCCCTTTTCATGAACGGCCCTGGTTGTTTTTAGCCAACCTGCAACCTGGGCATCGCTGAATATCCCCGGGATCCGCGAATATCCGAGCCCGTTTGGAGAGGGTGCGACGCCTTCGGTGATGATCAGGCCGGCACTGGCGCGCTGTTCATAATATGTTGCCATGAGATCGTTCGGGATGTTGCCGATGGCGCGGCTGCGGGTCATCGGGGCCATGACGACCCTGTTTGGCAATACTTTTCCTGCAAGTGTGTAAGGACTGAATAGTTTTAACATTTTCAGAGAATATTTTGGTTTAGGATGTTAATTTTTTGCAAAATTATTGTTTTTATTTAGAATTAATATAAATTTGTTGAATTATAAAAATATTGACCCTTAGCAGGAATCGAAAATCGAAATTCATAAATATGAAAAAAGTTGTTGCAAATGCCCTGGAGGCAATCAGGGGGATCGAAAGCAACATGACCCTCATGCTGGGGGGGTTCGGTTTGTGCGGGATTCCCGAAAATTGCATATCCGCCCTTGCCGCGGCTGATATCACGGGGCTTACCTGCATATCCAACAACGCCGGCATCGATGGTTTCGGCCTTGGCATGCTGCTGCGCCGTCACCAGATCAGGAAGATGATTTCCTCCTATGTGGGTGAAAACAAAGAATTTGAACGCCAGTTGCTGAGCGGCGAACTCGAGGTGGAACTGATTCCGCAGGGAACGCTTGCAGAACGGATCCGTGCGGGCGGTGCGGGCATTCCGGCCTTTTATGTCCCGGCAGGTTACGGCACCGAGGTGGCCGAGGGCAAACCGGTGCGTGAATTTGATGGCAAGATGTATCTCGAGGAACGCTGGCTGAAGGCCGATTTTGCCATTGTCAAGGCCTGGAAAGGGGATACGAACGGCAACCTGGTATACAAATTCACAGCCAACAATTTCAACCAGTCCATGGCCACTGCTGGAAAGATTACCATCGCCGAGGTCGAAGAGCTCGTACCTGCAGGCGCACTTGATCCGAACCACATTCATACGCCGGGAGTTTTCGTGCAACGCATCTTTCAGGGAAGCAACTATGAGAAGCGGATTGAGTTTACCACCACGAGAGAGTGACGAGTGACAAATGACGAGTGACGAATGACAAGTGACGTATGACGCAGAAATCGTAAATCCAAAATCGTAAATCGTAAATTTTAAAATGGCTTTAGACAAGAACGGAATAGCGAAAAGGATCGCCAGGGAGCTGCAGGATGGATACTATGTCAACCTGGGCATCGGGATTCCTACCCTGGTGGCCAATTATATTCCCGCGGGGATGCAGATCGTCCTGCAATCCGAGAACGGGCTCCTGGGAATCGGCCCTTTTCCGGGAAAAGATGACGTGGATCCCGATTTGATCAATGCCGGGAAACAGACCATAACAGCGCTTCCGGGCGCGGCGTTTTTCGACTCTTCCATGAGTTTTGCCATGATCCGCGGGGGCCATATCGATCTGACCGTCCTGGGGGCTTTTGAAGTTTCCGAAGCGGGCGACATCTCCTCCTGGAAAATTCCCGGGAAACTTGTAAAAGGCATGGGAGGGGCGATGGATCTCGTTGCATCGGCCAAAAACATCATCGTGGCCATGATGCATACCAACCCGCAGGGCGAATCGAAATTGCTGAAACGGTGCACCCTTCCCCTCACCGGCGTGGGTGTCGTAAAACGCATCGTTTCCGACCTCGCAGTCGTCGATGTCACGCCGCGGGGTTTCAAGCTGCTCGAACGGGCCCCGGGAGTTTCGGTACAGGAGATCATCAACGCCACCGAAGGAAAACTGATTGTTGAGGGGGAAATTCCTGAAATTGAAATCTAAGATTGACTTTTTCTGAATTAATTAACTGTAAATTAACCGGTAACAATGTCCTTTTACACAACCCTGGGCCAGGTCCCCCGCAAACGGCATGTCGTATTCCGCAAGCCCGATGGCGGCCTCTATGCCGAGCAGCTGGTTTCGACCGAAGGGTTCTCAGATGCCTACAGTCTTGTTTACCATTGCCACCCGCCCACCCTTGTTACGGCCATCGATGCGGCGTACGACATAGCCCCTGCGATTGCCGTAGGCCGGAACATGCAACATCGTCTGCTCCAGGGGTTCAGTGTGATACCTGCCGACGATTACCTCGAAAGCAGGGTGCCTGTCCTTGTGAACACCGATTGCCATATCAGCCTGGCAGCTCCGCGGAAATCGATGACGGATTACTATTTCAGGAATGCGGGTGCCGACGAGATGATCTTCATTCACCAGGGCGAAGGGACCCTCCGGACCATGTACGGCAACATCCCGTTTGGCTATGGCGACCACCTGGTCATTCCCCGTGGGGTGACCTACCAGCTGGCGTTCACCACACCCGTTAACCGCCTTTTTATCGTCGAATCTTTTGCGCCCCTTCGCTTGCCAAAACGATACGTCAACAAATCGGGTCAGTTGCTTGAACATGCCCCGTTTTGCGAGCGCGATATCCGTGTGCCGTGCCAGCTTGAAACCCATGATGAAAAGGGAGACTTCCTGGTAAAGATCAAGCGGGATGATATGATCTGGCCCTACCATTTTGGCAGCCACCCGTTTGACCTGGTGGGCTGGGACGGATGCCACTACCCGTATGCTTTTTCCATCCACGATTTTGAGCCGATCACCGGCAGGCTGCACCAGCCGCCACCCGTGCACCAGACCTTTGAAACACCCGGCTTTGTGATCTGTGCTTTTGTTCCGCGGCTCTACGACTATCACCCGGGTTCCATCCCGGCCCCTTACAACCACAGCAATGTGGATTCGGATGAGGTGCTGTATTACGTTGACGGAGATTTCATGAGCAGGAACAACATCAAGCCGGGCAACATCACCCTGCACCCCACCGGTATTGTACACGGGCCCCACCCGGGAGCCGTTGAAAGGAGCATCGGGGCAAAGGAGACGAAGGAACTTGCCCTGATGGTCGATACCTTCAGGCCACTGAAATTAACGATCCAGGCCCTCGCGATCGAGGACCCGGGTTACTTCAGGTCGTGGACTTTTTAGGTGAATGCAGAATAAGTGAATGCAGGAATGCAGGTAATGCAAACAATGCAAATACTGCAAAAAAATATCAGGAATTCTATTAACAGCGTTTAATTTTCAAATTCTCAAATTCTCAACTTATTTCATATGCTTCCTCAGGATGATTTTTTACCAATCAACGGTACCGATTACGTTGAATTCTATGTGGGCAATGCCAAACAGGCGGCCCATTATTACCAGACCGCCTTCGGCTTCCAGCCGCTTGCTTATGCCGGGCTCGAAACTGGGCTGAAAGACCGAACCTCCTATGTGCTGAGGCAGGACAAGATCACCTTTGTCTTCACGACATCCCTCATTCCCGATTCACCCGTTGCCGATCACTGCAGGCTTCACGGCGACGGGGTCAAAGTGGTGGCCCTGGGGGTTGACGATGCCCGCCGTTCCTTTGAAGAGACGACAAAACGCGGTGCGCTTGCCTATATGCAGCCATCGGTTGTTGCTGATGAAGAGGGGCAGGTGGTGATGTCGGGGATCCACATTTATGGCGAAACAGTGCACGTTTTCATCGAACGCCGGAACTACCGTGGAATTTTCCTGCCCGGGTTTGTCAAATGGGAGCCGCACTATCGCCCCGCCCCGGTTGGCCTCAGGTATGTCGATCACATCGTGGGTAATGTCGACTGGGGCCAGATGGATAAATGGGCCGGGTTTTACCATGACGTGATGGGCTTTAACCAGCTGATCTCGTTTGATGACAACGATATCTCGACTGAATACACAGCCCTGATGAGCAAGGTGATGGCAAGCAGCAACCTGTACATCAAATACCCCCTGAATGAGCCGGCACATGGAAAGAAAAAGTCGCAGATCGAAGAGTACCTTGATTTTTATAAGGGCGCGGGGGTACAGCATGTGGCCATGGAAACCCGCGACATTCTTACCACGGTTGCCACGCTGAAGGACCGGGGTGTGGAATTCCTGCGCGTTCCCGACGCCTACTACGACACGCTGATCCAGCGTGTCGGCAGCATCGAGGAGACGATTGGTCCGCTTCGTGAACTCGGCATCCTGGTGGACCGCGATGAAGATGGCTACCTCTTGCAGATATTTACAAAACCCGTGGAGGACAGGCCGACCGTGTTTTACGAGATCATCCAGCGCAAGGGGGCCCGTTCGTTCGGAAAGGGCAATTTCAGGGCACTCTTCGAATCAATCGAACTGGAACAGGGAAAGCGCGGAACTTTGTAAATTATAAATGACAGAATAATAAGCAAGTTGGAGGTTGTAATGGAGGTCGTCGAGCAATTGAAGTCATGGATTGAAGTAGGGAAGGAGAGCGATTTCCCCATTCAGAATATCCCGTTTGGTATTTTTAAAACACCCGGGGGATCTGCAAGGGCCGCCACAAGGATCGGCGACACGGTGATCGATCTGAACGCCCTTGCACAGCAGGGGTTCCTGGATGGACTGGATATCGATCACGGGATTTTCAGGTATGAAACCCTGAATCCCTTCATGGCCCTGGGAAGACCGGTGTGCCGCAAGGTAAGACAAAGGATCGCTGAAATTTTCGAGGCGGGGAACCCCATCCTCCGGGATGATGCGGAGTGGCAGGCTGACATTCTTTACCCCCTCCATTCGGTGCAGATGCTGATGCCTGTGCATGTAGGCGACTACACCGACTTTTATTCCAGCATCGAGCATGCAACCAATGTCGGGATCATGTTCCGCGATGCTGCCAATGCCCTCTTCCCGAACTGGAAACACCTCCCGGTCGGATACCATGGCAGGAGTTCTTCCATCGTTGTTTCGGGCACTGATATTTACCGGCCCAATGGTCAGACAAAGTCCGACACCTCCGAAACACCCGACTTCGGACCTTCGAAACAGGTTGACTTTGAACTGGAGATGGCCTTCATCACCTGTACAGCAACCGGGCTTGGGCAACCTGTTCCTGTTGAGACTGCCGAGGATCATATTTTCGGGATGGTGATCTTCAATGACCTCTCGGCCCGGGATATTCAAAAATGGGAATATGTTCCGCTGGGGCCGTTTCTCGCGAAAAATTTCGGCTCGGTCATCTCTCCCTGGGTGGTGACCCTCGATGCCATGGAGCCCTTCAGGATTGCCGGACCTCAGCAGGACCCTGTTGTGCTTCCCTACCTTCGCTCCGACAAACCGCACAATTTCGACGTTCAGCTGGAGGTCTTCATCAGGCCTGAAAACCAGCAGGAACAGCTCGTGTGCCGGTCAAACTACCGTTATATGTACTGGAACCTCGCGCAGCAGCTGGCCCATCAAACCGTCAACGGCTGCAATATCAACGTAGGCGACATGTATGCCTCCGGAACCATCAGTGGTCCAAACCCCGGTACCCAGGGTTCGATGCTCGAAATTGCCTGGAAAGGTACCCGTCCGGTAAGGATGGCCGACGGCAGTGAACGTAAGTTTATCAACGACCTCGACACGGTCATCATGCGTGGCTATTGTGTGAAGGAGAACCTGCGGATCGGGTTTGGGGAGGTCGTTACCAAAATCCTGCCCGCCATCCCTTATCAATCTTAATCTGAAATCTGAAATCTTAAATGGATTCCTACCTGCACTTTGATCCCGGCACCACCTCCGTCCCAAAATTTCATCACCTGATGGTGGGTGCCATAGCCCCCCGGCCGATTGCCTTTGCCAGCACCATTGACCTGGAAGGGCGGCCCAATCTTTCGCCCTTCAGCTTTTTCAATGCGTTCGGGGCAAATCCTCCCATCCTTGTGTTCTCCCCTTCGCGGCGCGGCCGTGACAATACCACCAAGCACACCTATGAGAACGTAAAGGAGGTCCCCGAAGTGGTCATCAATGTGGTTAACTATGCCATGGTGCAGCAGGTAAGCGATTCCAGCGCTGATTTTCCGCGTGGTGTCAATGAATTTTCGATGGTCGGGTTTACCATGGAGCCATCGGAGCTGGTCAGACCCTTCAGGGTAAAGGAATCGCCGGTGCAGTTTGAGTGCAGGGTGCTCCAGGTGATCGAAATGGGGAACGGTGCCGCCGCCGGTAACCTTGTGGTCTGTGAAATCCTGCGGATACATATCAGCCAGGAGGTCATGGATGAAAAGGGGAGGATAGACCCGAACAGGCTCGACCTGGTCGGGAGGCTCGGCGGCGACTACTATGTGCGCGCCTCCGGCTCCGCCCTCTTCGAGATCCCGAAGCCCGACTAGCAAGAGTAGTAAAGCCGCACCGCAGTGCGGCTCCATCAGTAAAGCCGCACCGCAGTGCGGCTCCATCAGTAAAGCCGCACCGCAGTGCGGCTCAGATATCATCGATATGGAAATGAACGAAATCTTAGATAAACTCCCCGGGCACCTGATGAGCCTGGTCATCGATCAGCCATACAACGACTATACGCCCCAGGACCAAGCCTTATGGCGCTACGTGATGCGCCAGAACGTCCGGCACCTTGGAAAAGTAGCACATGAATCGTACCTGGAGGGATTGCAGAAGACAGGCATCAGCCTCGAAACCATCCCGAGCATGTACGGGATGAACCGGATCCTGAAGGAGATCGGGTGGGCCGCCGTAGCAGTGGATGGATTCGTGCCGCCCTCGGCCTTCATGGCCTTCCAGGCATACAACATCCTCGTGATTGCCGCTGACATCCGTCCCATCAACCAGATCGGGTATACCCCGGCTCCCGATATCATCCACGAAGCCGCCGGCCACGCACCCATCATTGCCGATCCGGGGTATGCCGATTTTCTGCGCCGTTTTGGTGAAATAGGTGCAAAGGCATTCCTCTCCCCGCAGGATTATAAACTCTATGAAGCCATCCGCCATCTTTCGATCGTGAAGGCCGATCCCTATTCCGATCCTGACGACATCCGCGAGGCGGAGGAGCAGCTTGCCGATATATCACACGACATGGGAGAGCCCTCCGAGCTGGCACGCATCCGCAACCTGCACTGGTGGACGGTGGAATACGGGCTGATCGGGGACCTGCAAAACCCGAAGATCTACGGCGCAGGATTGCTCTCCTCCATTGAAGAGAGTGTGCACTGCCTGGGTCCGGCGGTGAAGAAACTGCCCCTCACCATTGAGGCTGCGAATTACAATTATGATATCACCGAACCCCAGCCACAGTTGTTTGTGACCCCCGATTTTGCAACCCTGAACCAGGTGCTGGATGAATTTGCCTCCACCATGGCGCTTCGACGCGGCGGAATTTACGGATTGCGCCAGGCCATCCGTTCCGAGAATACGGCGACCTGCGTTTACAGTTCCGGGCTCGAGGTATCGGGTACCTTTACCGAAGTGGTGGAGCGGAGCGGGGAACTGGTTTATATCAGGACCACCGGCCCTTCGAGCCTGAATTTCGGTGGCAGGGAACTTCCTGGTCACGACAGGCAATACCATGCCCACGGCTTCGGATCCCCGGTGGGAAGGATCAGGAACCTGGCCGTGGCCATCGAGGATTTTTCGGAGGAGGAACTTGACCAGGTTGGGTTTACCGACGGCGAAGAGGTCTGCCTCGAATTTACTTCGGGGGTGAAAGTTTCAGGAACCATCATCAGCCACGTCATTTGCGAAGGCCATCCCGTGGTTATCAGTTTTTCCGGGTGCACCGTAACCCTGGACGGGAGGATCTTGTTCGATCCTTCATGGGGGATTTACGACATGGCGGTCGGGAAAAGCATCGTGTCGGTCTTTTCGGGCCCTGCCGACCCTGAAGCGTTCGGACTGACCTACCCGGCTCCCGGGGAAAAGACCCACAAGATAAAGCACAATGAGGAGGCAAAAAAGCTGCATGCCCTGTACCAGCAGGTGCGCAATATCCGTGAGGAGAATTGTTCGTTTGCCCTGTTGCCTTCGGTCTGGCAGGAACTAAAGCGCGATCACCCGGACGATTGGCTGTGTGCCCTTGAAATCCTGGAACTGCTGAAGAAAAAACATATTGAGGATGCGCTTACGGAAGAGATCTCCGGGTACCTGCGGGCGAAGAAACCGGGGGGAAAGGGAATCTCAAAACTCATCGATGACGGTTTTGCCATGCTGGATTAGCCAGCACTGAAATCCGACCATCGCTCTCCGGCTTCTGCACTTATTTTATTATTCAGGCTTGTCCTTGCCGATACCTGTTTTTTTCATTTTCAGAAAGCCCCTGATCAGGATGGTCATGGTGATGGCAGTGATTCCCAGCGCAAAATATTCAATGTTGTCGATGGATGCGGGAATTTTCCGGCCGATAAAAAATCCCAGCGGGATCAGGGTGCCCGACCATAAGAAGGCACCTGCGATGTTAAACAGGGTGAATTTCCAGAGTTCAAGGTCGATGGCGCCGGCCAGGATCGGCACAAAGGTGCGGACCACCGGGATGAACCTGCCACCGATGATCGCGAAGCCTCCATATTTTTCATAATAGGCATGCGTCTTTTCAAGGTGACGCTGCTTGAAAAAGAGGGTGTCTTTTTTGTGGAAGAGCCTTTTGCCGATGTATTTCCCGGTGATGAAGCCCAGGTAATTCCCGGCAACCGCGGCAAGCCCCACCATGAGCACCAGGACCCAGAGGCTGACAAACAGGTGGCTCCCACAGAGCAGTCCCGCAGTAAACAGCAGGGCGTCTCCCGGAAAGATAAACCCGATCACGATGCCTGTTTCTGCAAAAATAATGATCAGCAGGAGGACCATCCCGCCATTCTTTATTATTTCGTCTGAGTGTAGAATAATCTCGAAGAAATCCCTGATCTGCTGCATAGACCCGGGTTACCTGGCGTTTATTTCCGCAAACAGCTGCATGATCTCATCTTTGTATTCTGCGGGTGCTTCAACATAGCCCCAGCCAAATTCCATTTCCATGATTCCCCCTAAAGCAGTATCATCGGAGGTGACAATCCCATGGGGAATTTTGCGATCCGTCAGTATTTCTTCAAGTATGCCGGCTTCAAACTCGTTGTTTAAAACCAGGATTTTTTCGTAGCTTTTCATCGTTCCTATTTTTCCACTAAGGTACTCAATTTTATCCTGAGTTCTATGATTTCACGGTTTTCTGGAAGGGATTTAATATGGAAAAAATCGATTTGCCCTGTCGTTCGAAATAGCCGCCGCTCACCACTTTTACCTCATCAATCGTATAAAACGCTGTGGGATTGAATTGTTTGATGATATCGATCACATGGCGTGCCTCCTTCCTCCGTATGGTCGTGAAGAGCATTTTGGTCGGGCCCATCATGCCATCGACCGGTACCACCGTCACCCCGTAATTGTGACTTCGCAGGTGGTCGATCAGGGCAGTTGTGTCCTTTTTGGGAATGACGCGAATCACCACCGTGCCGATGGACAGTTTCTCCTCCAGGAGGATGCCAACATAGTTGCCGGTGGCATACCCCGCTGCAAAGGCGAGGTAACAATAGACATTGTCGAGGTGTTTCATGATCTGGCCGATGGCGACCAGCCAGATGAATGATTCGAAAAAGGCGAAGAACGGGGCGAGGTGTTTCAGTCCCTTGGCGGCAAAGATCAGCCGGAGCGTTCCGATGGACTGGTCGACGATGCGGAAAATAAAGATTAGTAACGGCAATACGAGATACATAAAAGTCTCGTTGTCGAAATGACGGGCGAAATAGTCAAGGTTCATAGACGTGATTTATATGGCCGACAGCTTTAACCCGATGATCCCCAGGATAACCAGGCTGGCCGGGAACAGGCAGATCCGCAGCATATCAGCCGGAATTTACCTGCAAACATAAGAAATCGCGGGAATAAACCGAAGGGGAGTATGTTAAAGCTGATGCGGCACCCGGATCCTGCGCAGGCGCGAAACCGTCGCATAAAGAAGGTACCCCAGGGTCATGAAAATAGTGCCGGAAATTAATCCCGGGTTAAGGGTAACCAGGTGGCTGAAACTGGTAAAGATCAGGATGGCCAGGCTTTGAAAGCCATGCAGGAGCGGGTGGACGATGGACGGAAAGGCATTGATAAGGACGGGGAAAAAGTTGATGCTGCCGAACGAATGAAGAATGGTTTCCATGGGGTTTTTAATTTCTTCCAAAATTAATCCGTGGAGACCTTATCGTAAATATTTTATCTGTGAATCACCGAAAAGAGGGGATGAATGCCGTTCGCAGATAGCTGAACCGGTCTTAAAGGGTCCCTGTTGCTTTTTTCATATCATTTACCTTCTCCCTAAGCTGATGCAACAGCACGGGGATGTTGGCCTTGAAATACCGTAAAAGTTTCGGCAGTTTTTCAAGGTTGGACTCGGTCGCGCTGTACTCATGAATCAGGTTGATATTCGAACGGAGGTTCCGGGAAGCGAGCAGTTCAAGACTCGATTTAATCTTATGCGCGGCCTTTGCCACATCCACGATACTGTCGCGGTCATATGCCTCCACCAAATCTCCTGCAAGGGCAGGGGTGACTTCGATGAATTTTTCAATGAGGTTGATGATCTCCGCCTGGTCGTCGCTCAGCAGTTTGGAGAGTTTATCAAGATCATACTGCAGTTCATGGTGATACGGCCGCGACGAAGCTGCCAGGGCCGCAATATCTTCATCGGTCTGGTATTGTACCGGGATGCCAAACGTGGTCATGAGCTGGCCGAAAAGGGTTTCCTCGTCAAACGGCTTGGTGATGTAGCCGCTCATCCCCGCTTCCAGGGTCCTCGCCACTGCCTCTTTGGTGGCAAATGCCGTGAGTGCGATGACGGGGGTGACAAGTTTGAGGTCGTCGCGGATGATCCGGGCAGCGGTAAATCCGTCCATGATCGGCATTTGCATGTCCATCAGGATGAGATCGTATTTTCCTGAACCGACCTTTTCGATCGCCTCCTGCCCGTTGGAGGCCAGTTCGGTGCGGATATTCCACTTTTCAAGGATCGATCGCGCGATGAACTGGTTGAATTCATTGTCTTCCACCACCAGGATGTGTTTTCCCCTGAGGGCTTTCTGATCGATGCGGATTTTCCGGTTGACTTCGGCAAGCACCGCTACGTCGGTGGTTTCAAATTCAAGCGTGAAGAAGAACCTGCTGCCCGACCCCTTTTCACTTTCAACCTTCAGGTCGCCTCCCATCAGTCCGACAAGTTGCCTGCTGATGGCAAGGCCGAGGCCTGTGCCTCCATAAATACGGGTAACGCTTTCATCTTCCTGTTTGAATTTCTCAAAGATATTCTTCAGGTTCTCTTCGCTGATCCCGATCCCGGTGTCGGATACGGAGAACATGAATTCTGCCTTTCCGCCAGCCTCTCCGGTGCAGGTGCAGCTGAGGTTGACGCTCCCGGCCGAGGTGAATTTGATGGCATTGTTGACAAGATTGATAAGGACCTGCTGCAACCGATTGGGGTCGCCTACAACCGCTTTGGGAAATGCCCTGTCCATGGATGCCGAAAGAATAATGGTTTTTTCCTCGGCCGCGGGAGATAAAAAGCTGTATACCCGTTTGAGAACAGTTTCGGGGTTGAAGGGGATGTTCTCAATTTCGATGCGGCCGGCTTCAATCTTCGAAAAATCAAGGATCTCATTGATGATCACCAGCAGGTTCTCGCCCGAAATCAGCAGTTTTTCATTGAGGAGCTTCTGTTCGGCGCTCAGGTGTGTGTCCCGCATGAGGCGGGAAAGGCCGATTACCGCATTGAGCGGCGTTCTGATCTCATGGCTCATGTTGGCAAGAAAGATGCTTTTGGCCGAATTTGCCGCTTTTGCCTCGTCCATCGCATGACGGAGATCTTTCTCCTTCTGTTCCCTGACCGTGACGTCCTTGTATTCCCAAAGGTTGCCAAGAAACTGGCCGTCAAGGAAGATAGGGATGTATGCACGTTCAAAGGTGCGTCCGTCGGCAAGCGCAATGACCTCGCCCGTAACGGGTTTTTTTTCCCGGAGGATCAAATTGATCCGGTCGACAAACTCTTCGGGTTCTTCAAACATCGATTTCGTCTGTTCGGCAGAGTCGGAACAATCGGAACCCGGCAGGAATTCAGGATCGACCGGGATGCCGAACATCTGGCAGAACAACCCGTTTACCAGAGCGATCTTCCGGTCCTGGTCCTCCACCAGGATTCCCGACCGAAGGTTTTTGATCAGGGTTTCAAGCCTCACCGTGATAGCAGCAAGACGGTCGTGGTCCTGTTTCTGCTTGGCATTATGCATGATGTTTGCATAAACCCCCCCGGCAATGCTGCAAATAAACGAAAGGATCAGCTTGTACTCTTCGTTGAACCGGTTAGGCCTGCTGCTGACGATCCCGAACGCCCCGACTGGTTTTTTCCCGCTGAGAACCGGGAAATAGAGCCTTGAACGCACAATGAAACCGCGATTGGAGGTAATCGTAAGGTTCGACCGGTCATCTTCCGTATCAGGAATATCCAGGGTTTCCCCGGTCCTGAAAACAAACCCGGGATGCCGCTCCATGGCCGTCATGTCGGCCTCTGCTCTTTCTTCTTCACTAAATCCTTTGGCTATCAGTAGCTTAAGTCGTTTTTCATTAAAATCGTAGAGATATAGTCCCGACGATTCGATTTCGAGCAGGTCATCCAGGACTATGCTTACCGTTGCCGCCAGGTCTTCAATGGTGGCTGCATTTCCAACTGTCTGCGTAAAGTGGTTCAGCCTTTTCAGAACCACCAGCGGGTCTTTGATCTTTGTCATTTCTGCTGATTAAGTGATTCAATTGCTGCCACGGCACATTCCTGGTCGGTAGCGTAGTGGCCTCCGCTCACGCCCACCGCTCCTATGACCTGGCTGTCGGTGATGACCGGGATGCCGCCACCCATCAGCATGAAATCGCGGAACCCATGCACCCCTTCGCGAAGTATCGGATCTTCTTTGATGAAATTGAACCAGGGCTCACCGGTAGCCATCCCGAACCCAACGGCCGTCACTGCTTTTTTTCGCGAAGCGTCAACGGCGATAAGGGGGCAATGATCCATCCTCATAAAAAGTTTTGTAATCCCGCTCTCATCCACAATGGTGACGGTTATCGAAAGCCCGAGAGATCCTGCTTTCGAGATGGCAGCCCTGGCCATCCGTTCCGCATCTTTCAGGCTGAGGGATCTTTTGATATAATTTTCCATAAACCGGTTAAAATTTCTTATGCTGATTTCGTGTTTCCGTGAACACGGCAAGCCGGACGGTTTGTTAAATATACGGATTTTAATGGGACAAGTCAACAGAAACCCTTTTCACCCCGCTGTAACTGACCGTTTTCATATCCGTCAGGTACCCGATCAGGGCTTCGGTGGTGGTAAAGGTCATGGTCGTTCCTTTGTCCCTGTGGTCGAATATGTATGCGGACGCGATGTAGCTGTTCACTGCTACACTGTATTCGGTGGCGGGATTCAGGGGTTTGCCTGTCTTGTCATACAACTCCACCGAGACGCAATGCAGGTGTCCGTCGGTGATAATTGTATAGGTCATCCCCGACACCTGGAGATCAGCCTGTTTTTCATGCTGGAACCCGTAGCACAGGAGCGAGCGGATCTCGGCGGGTTTCATGGAAAAGAGTACGACCTGGTTGCTGAATGGGTCGAGTTTGTAGATATCCCTCAGGGTGATGTTTCCCGCGGCCAGCGATGGGATGCGGATCCCGCCCTTATTCTGGAATGCAAAATCAACTTTTACCTTGTGGGTGATCGCATCGGTCATCATGCTTCCGAGTTCGTCGACGCCTTCGATGGGTTTTTCTGCGACAGCGATCACTTTGTCGAAGTCAGGGTTGCTGTTGTACTGGCTGACCAGGCTCTTCACACCCGGCGTTTCCCGGTTCAGCGAAGCCATGGGGATGACTTCATCGGTGCGCCCGGTAATGTGACCGTGATCAACCTGCAGGGTGGTCTTCCCGACATATTTCAGGTAGGAGCCTGCCTGTACGATCATCACGCCGTTCTCCATGCGCGGCTTATCCAACAGGGTGTGCGAATGGCCCCCGATGACCAGGTCGAACTGGGGAACCGAATCGGCCAGGACGATATCATCTTCAAGGCCAAGGTGCGACAGGGCGATCAGGTTGCCATAGCGCTCTTTCAGCCATGTATATTTCCGCGCTTTGATCCAGCCCTTTTCAAACCTGATTCCCGTGAGATGCGTAGGAATGGAACTGGGCAGCCCGTTGTCGTCGAGCTGGATGAGGCCGAGCAGTACAATGGAATCGCCGGTTGAGGTTCCGAGCACCACGTAGGGCTTCACGGCCCCGAGGGTGGCCCCGGAGGCGTCGAAGTTGCTGCAGATAAATGGGAAAGCGGCCTGTGACAATCGTTTGCGAAGGAATTCCTGACCCATGTCGAATTCATGATTGCCCATGGCGCTCACGTTGAACCCGCATCGGTTCATCAGGTCGATCATAGGAAAACCCTTATCCGGGGCCATGTCGACCACGGGATTTCCTGTAAAGTTATCCCCTGCTGAAACCAGGAAAACATCCGGATGCGACTTCCGCAGGCTGTCGGCAAGGTAGGCCAGTTTGGCCATGTTGTCGATCCTGGCATGCATGTCGTTGGTGTGGAGCAGGATGATCTCGGTGGATTTGCGGGAAGCTCCCTGGGAATAACCGGTGAAGACAGCCAGCCCGAAAAGGGATGCCAGCAGGATGGCAAATGGATTTTTCATGCAGGAAATTTTGGTAAAAGTACAAAACTACCCCGTGAAAAGATAATATGTGCGGGCAAATGGCTTTTAAAGTGTCCCGGATTTCATGTGTACCAAAAAAAACTGCCGGGATGAACCTGTTGGTTCCCCCGGCAGCGCTTCTCTGAATTCGAATCATCCAACCAGGATCATCGTACGCAGTTCATTTGCAAACGCAACAAACATTATAAAAATGGCTCGTTTCATGTCAAATTTGTTTTGGTTTTACCTCCGTTATCGCATAGCGGCTTTGCGTCCACTTTGTTTACTGGGGGTTAAAGAAGGAGGTAAAAATCTGTTTATAAGCGGGCTATTTTGGTCAGGCTCAGTTCCCGCGCTGTCAGCAACTTAAAATGCACGGGCGTGTCATACTGAAAAGCAGACGCGTTTTTTTCAATCGGGTTGCCCGGAAGTTAAAAAATGAGGTAAAATATTTTTTAACATGCGCATAACCCTGCGTTCGCTGCACCTTTTTGCGCGATCCCTGCGGGTCATTCCGGTGCTGATGTGGTTGTCTTCCCCGATTGTTGTAATTTTGGAAAGCTTTTCCGGTATGACAATTAACCGGGGAAGGAACCATATGACAGGGACCGGGAAGATGGATGATCGGGATTTTACGGCAGAACTTCATTTCAGCGCTTCCCGCAGCAGCGGGCCGGGCGGGCAGAATGTCAACAAGGTGAACACCAAGGTTGAGCTCAGGTTCGATGTTGCCGGGTCGTTGCTGCTATCCGATGCCGAAAAGCAGCTCATTTCTGAAAAGCTTGCCGTCCGGATCACCGCTGCCGGCGAATTACTGCTGGTGTCGCAGTCGGAACGGTCGCAACTGAAAAACAAGGAGCGCGTCACCGAAAAATTCTACCAGCTGATCACCCGCGCGCTCACGCCGCGGAAAAAGCGCAAAGCCACCAGGCCGTCGCTTGCATCGAAGGAAAAACGGCTTGAAACGAAGCGCAGGAATTCGGAAAAGAAAGTGCTCAGAAAGCCTGGTTCAAAGCCTTCGTAAGGCACAGGGAGCCTAATTTTTAAGGCACCGCACCGAGAAACCGTTGGCCAGGAGGTTGAAATTCCGCAGCAGTTCGGCGTTGTTTGCATCCAACACGAAGTTCCAGGCATTAACGGTCGCGGTATCGGTGGCGGACCAGAAATATCCGACATTTCCCATCGAATAAAAGGTGCCGTAGTTGATCCGGTAGCCTGCGGGAAGTCCGCTGAACCCGCTCGAATTGGTGGCACCCGTGTTGGGAGCGTACCACAAACCGGTGCTTTGTTCTATCGTCCCGGTTGATTTCAGCTTCCCGCCGGCGATCGTGTCGCCACCCAGCTGCGTTCCCAGTACCGCCCATTCGCCGTCGGCAGGGACATGGTAACCTGCGGGGCAGAGACCACGTGCATCGGTGAGGGCATACCAGTTGTAAAGGTATCCGTATGCCGGAACATTGGATTCAAGATTATCATAGGCACAGAGAGCCCCGGTTGTGAGGTTTTTCCACAGGTTGTCAACCGTCACCGCGGGGATGGCGTCGCCGTTGCGGTAGTGTTTCACACGGAGATTTTCGCGGAGCCACGACTGGCCCCCGATCAAGACGACGTGATAGTGATTCCCATCGACATCAGTCACGGAGTCAACAATGATTTTCAGTGTTGTAAAGGGCTGGCTGTTGCCGTAGGCGGTGCCGGCGCTGTTGGTGGCGTATGCCCTTGCGTAATAAAGGGTGTTTGCGGTAAGGCCCGTGATCATGCTGGTGAAGAGCCCCGTACCTGGTCCGTCGGAAGTATGGGCGTCGGTGATGACCGGCAGCAGGTTCCTGCTCCAGCAGACGCCGCGCCCGGTCACGGCGGCCCCGCCGTTAGAGGTAATATACCCGCCGCACGTTGCCGTTGTCTGGCCGAGCAGGGAGATGCCTGCGGTGGTGAGTGTGGGAACTGTCGGGGTTTTGGCTGGTGTGTCCGTTTTTTTGCCGCATGCAGATACAACAACCATGATCATTGCAGCGAGGGCCAGGAGAGAGATGCGTGTTTTGTTCAATATCATGTGACCGGTTTTTCTGTTAATGAATGGGAAGCAGGTGAAAAAATCTGTTTTCAATACAAATTTCAAGGGGTAAAAGTAAGAACTATTATCCATTTTTTGGCAGTTCAGATGCTTTACAATAGATTTGCAGCGTGGCATTGAATTTCAGCACAAACCGATCAATCATCCAGCCCTGATGGAACCAGCCCGGCTTACCCAGCTTAACAGCACCATATCGGATTCCAATAGCCGGAAATTCAAATTCTGGTCTTTTATTTCCATGTTCCTCCTGGTCTTCGTACACGGGTATAACCTGGAGATCCGCTATTTGCAGCCCTTCACCATCCCGGGGGAACCGCTCAATTTTACCACCTTTGCCGAATATTTTCTTGCGAACGGGATCTTCAGGTTTCGCATTCCCATGTTGTTCATTATCTCCGGTTTCCTTTACGCCCTGCATGATCAAAGGCCATACGGTCAAAGAACCCGGAAAAGGCTGCGTACCCTGCTGCTTCCATACCTCATATGGAGCGCCCTGGGTTTCGGGTTCACCTGGGCCCTTGAAATGTTCCCGTGGTCGAAGGCAATCGTCATCAGTTCCCAGATCGTCCGGCTTGATGATCACCGGAGCCTGTTGCACGATTATCAATGGTACGAAATGATCTTCCGCTGGCTCATCCTGCCGGTGCCTTACCAGTTGTGGTTCATCAGGGTGTTGCTGGTCTACAACATCGCCTACCCGGCCATCCGCTGGTGTGTGACCCACCCGGTGGCGAGGTGGGTTTTCTTCAGCATCGCCGGACTGATGTGGCTGGTCACCATGGGATTTGTCTTTTTTGAAGGGGAAGGGCTCCTCTTTTTTTCACTTGGGGTCTGGATACAAAAGAGCAACTTTGATATCGATGTTCCGAAAAAATGGCTGACCCCCCTGTGGTGGGGAATTGCATTTGTTCTGCTGGCCGCCATCAAAACGGTTATTGCCTTCAGGGTCCCGGTCAATTCAGGAACAGGGATGGCCCTTGGTTTGATGTTCCTGCATAAACTGGTCATTCTTTGCGGACTGATTTTTGCCTGGTTTGGCTGCAACAGCCTGGTAACATGGTTCATGAGCCGGAAGTGGTTCGTCTGGATGTCGGCGTTTGCCTTCATGATCTACGCCCTGCATGCCCCGCTGGTGGCCTACGCCACCTCGGCAGTCTTCCCGGTTGTCTGTCATGTTGCACATTACCGGCTGCTGACTTTTTTACTTCTCCCCGCAACCATCGTCATTTTTGCAGTCATTACCGGGGCGCTGTTGCGAAGGGTATGGCCGGCCCTTTACGGAATTGTGACCGGGGGAAGAGGATTGACCTCCTGACCCGGAGGAAAACTACAAAACAGGATTGGTATGCAAAAACTTAAATTTTACCAGGTGGATGCCTTTACCGGGCGTCTTTTCGGCGGGAACCCGGCAGCGGTCTGCCTACCGGCCGTATGGCCCGCCGACCCGCTCATGCAACAGATTGCAACTGAGAACAACCTTTCGGAAACGGCATTCGTGGTGAGGCGGGGTGATGACTACGAGATCAGGTGGTTCACCCCCACCGTCGAGGTGGACCTTTGCGGCCACGCCACGCTTGCCTCCGCTTTTGTAATATTCAACCATTGTGATTTCCGGGGGAAGGAGATCCGTTTCCACTCCCCCCGGAGCGGAGAACTGAAGGTGCGGCAGGAGGGTAAGAAGCTGTTTCTTGATTTTCCGGCTGATGAGATCTTCCCGGTTGATCCTGCATCGGTGACCAGCCTGGGTATCGGGCGGGCTCCCCTGGAACTTTACAGGGGCAAAACCGACTATATGGCGGTTCTTGGATCGGAGGAGGAGGTCCGTGCAATCCTTCCGGATTTCCCGGCTGTAGGGAAACTGGATGCGAGGGGGTTGATTGTCACGGCCCCCGGAGACAACGTTGATTTTGTATCAAGGTTCTTCGGCCCGCAATCGGGGGTGGATGAAGACCCCGTGACCGGTTCGGCCCATACCACGCTGATCCCATACTGGGCGGCCCGGCTTGGTAATCCGGCATTGACCGCCCTGCAGGTTTCGAAACGTATTGGCACGATCGACTGTTACAACAAGCCCCCCAGGGTGATCATCGGGGGTGAGGCGCGACTCTATGCAATGGGTGAAATGTTCCTTCCGGAATAAGACCTCCGTGCAGAAACATTTATCCTAATTTTGGTTCGTGTAAATTCCTCCCCTGCGCATGATTTCCCAGGAAATGATATTTCTCTGCCTTGCCGCCCTTGCCGCCGGATTCATTGATGCGATCGTGGGGGGAGGAGGGCTGATCCAGACACCGGCTGTCCTGATTACGCTCCCGAAATATTCGGTGGCCACCCTGCTGGGAACCACCAAGATCCCGTCGCTCACCGGTACTTCATCTGCTGCGCTGCAGTATGCCCGCAAGGTTCAACTCCAATGGAAACTGCTGGGAGTGCTCTGCCTCATCGCTTTGCTGGCTGCCTATGCTGGTTCAAGGACCGTATCGGTCATCAGCAACAGCTCTATGAAACCCGTCATTTTTGGAGTACTGATTGTTGTGGCAGTCTATACTTACACCAGGAAAAATTTCGGAACGGCTACGACCACCCCCAAAACAGCCCGGCGGGAATTTTTATACGGCAGCTTTTTTGCCCTGCTCATCGGGTTTTACGACGGGTTTATCGGCCCGGGGGCGGGCAGTTTCCTTGTTCTCTTTTTTATCAGTGTGCTGGGTTTCGATTTCCTGAAGGCGAGCGCGCACGCCAAGTTCATCAATGTCGCCACCAACACCGGCTCCATATTGTGCTTTGCCGGCAGCGGGCATATCCTCTACCATTATGCCATCCCGATGGCCGCCTGCAATTTCGTGGGTTCGCTGATGGGGGCGAGGCTTGCCATCCTGAAGGGTAACCGGTTCATCCGGGTCTTTTTCCTGATGGTGGTTGCGGCAACGATCCTCCGGTTCGGGTATGATATTTTTTTCAAAGCCTGAGACTCCTGCATGGCTCTCTGCAGAGGCTAATTATGAAACCTTTTTCATGATCCTGGTCGAGGGTTCCCCGATGATGCCGATCTCTTTCCACAGGGCTTTCAACTCGGGGTTGTCGATGAAGGCGGCCGCGACTTCCGGGCTGGGTGCTTCGCTCACCACGGTAATGTAATTCTCATTTTCCAGGTCACGATAAACGCCCAGGGTCAGGATCCCTGCTTCATGGCGGATGTGGGCCCTGGCATAAAATGCCTCCTGCCAGGTTTCAAAGCGCTGAACTTCATGGGATACGATGATGATGGTTTCCATATTTTCGTTCATGATGTAATTTTAATTCAGATTAAATACAAAGATACGGAGAATATCTTTGCGGTCAAGAAATATTGGAGGTAGCGAGGTGGCGAGGTAGCGAGGTAGCGAAATGGCGAAAACAGGGCGCAGCTATCGGGCGAGCAGGATCTTTTGTGTAAAAATTTTGTCGCCGGTTGTCAACCGCACATAATAGATCCCGGCGGGGCGGGTGCGGATATCCACCCTGAGCTCATCACTGATGAGGCAGGATGTTTGGAAAACGGTCACTCCCTGGTTATTAAACACATCAACATGGACGGTTTCAGTCGGGGCGGGTTGACTGTGCATGATCCGGAACAGTCCGTCGGAGGGGTTGGGAACCACGCTGAATGCTGCCGCCCCCGGATTTTTGTCCTCCGTACTTCCCACAAATGAGATGCAGCCCTCGAAAGAAGTAAGGATGACCGGTATGACCGCCGGGTGCAGGCTGGCCGACGAGCCTCCCTGGGAAGCGGTAAGGGTAACCGGGTTCAGGATGACAGAACAAGGACCTGAAGAGAACGAGTTAGGATTAATGCAATTTGACGTTACATTGGAGGAGTCGCTGTAGATCAGCCCTACCTGGGGATTGTTGGAGGAGGTTTTTGTGCCGATGATCGGGCCGTTGCCCAGGATCATGTATTTGCCCGGGGTATTTTCAGAAACATCCGAAGAAATCAGCAACATTTCCTGTCCCCATTTCAGTGTGCCTAGGGGGGCGGTAACGAGGAACTGGTCCATCCCGTAACCGCAAGAAACAAAAGCATACCCCCCGTCGGACGTTGCATGGAGTTTCGGCTTGAAAAACGTGGTCCCCGTGCCGCCGCCAACGTTGTATTCCTGTCCCCAGATAAAATTTCCCGCCAGGCTGATCTTCATCAGCACCATGCCGGGATCGGGGGAGGAGGACAGTACCATGTATCCATCTGATTTTACAATAACATCCCAGCTTTCCGACGTGCTCGCGCCAAGCCATTGCTGGGTGGCCCATGAGAAGTCCCCGCCCGGTGTTAGTTTGACCAGGCAGGCTGCGCCCATGTGCGAAGTGTTCTCCAGGCTGCCGGTCACTGCATATCCTCCGTCGGTCGTTTGCTTTACCGACGCCGCCCAGCCGCTGCTGTTCGAAGCCGCCAGTATCCTGGCCCAGGTGAGGCCGCCCGACGCATCAAGTTTGATCACCAGCATGGACTTGCCCGGGGAAACAGGTTGCACCAAGTAACCCCCGAGGATGAACCCGTGGTCGGAGGTCTGGCTGACAGAATAGAGATAAGCGTCGGTTCCGAATGCGATTTTTTTTGACCATAAGGTATCGCCTGACGCAGTAATCCTGGTGCAGGCAATATCCCGGATCCCGGTGGCCGTGTCGGGAGTCACCCCTGCCAGCAGGCAGGTTGAATCGTGGGTGGTGATGACGCAGTTAAAATAGGAACCGTTAAAGCTGCTGATCTTTTTTCCCCACATAACAATGCCGGCAGGACTGACCTTCATCACCATGGCGCGGTTGTCCTTCTGCCCTGCCACCATGAAGTTCTGGTCAAAGGTTTTGGCGATGGAATAACCCTGAACCGATCCGGCAGGATCATAAAATACCTTTGAAAACGGCGATTGCTGGGCCGGCAGGGTGGTCGCCCAGCAGCTGAGGAGGATGCATCCGAGGTAAACAAAAACCTTAGTTTTCATATGTTTAATTTTAAGCATGTTCCGATTTTGAAAAAGGCTATTGAATGACCAGTTTGCGGGCTTCGGTCCCGTTTGAGGTCCGGATTTTCAGGATATAAATGCCGGCAGTGAGCGAGCCCACCGCGATTTCCATCCTCGCCGGATCGTGGAACCTGTTCTCAAGACATTGCTCTCCGCGGATATTGGCAATTGTTACCGTGACATCCCCGATGAGCTTTCTTTCGCTGGTGATGGTGACCTTGGTGGAGGCCGGGTTTGGGAACAAGGTGAAAGCCCGATTTTCAGCCAGGGGAGATTGAACGGAGACCAGTCCGCCGCCGTTCGTGGTGCGCAGGATGGCCCCGTCAACACCAACCGCAACGCCGGTACTGTCGCTGGCAAAACAGATGGAATAGATATTGGATGGAACGCCGCTGGCCTGCGCGGTCCAGGTCGCCCCGCCGTCGATGGTTTTGATGATGGTTCCCGCTGCAACACTGGAATTTGTCCCGGCAATATACCCGGTATGCGCATCTGTAAAGAAAACCGAATTCAGTTCAAGATGCATCGAAAAAGGGAGGTCGTTCCAGGTCGCCCCGCCGTCGGTGGTTTTGACTACGGCACCCAACCAGCTTTGCGCTTTATTGAATCCAACAGCATACCCAGTATTGGCGTCGGGGAAAAAGACGGAAGACAAACCCAGGGTGGATGAAATGGTTGTGGTGGTCCAGGTGGCCCCGCCATCGCTGGTTTTCAGGATATCACCCGAACCGTTGCCCATGGACCAGATGCTTCCACCCACCGCAACGCCGTTATGGACATCGGTAAAATACATTGCGTTGATTGCGTAACTCAGCCCGCTCACAACCTGGCTCCAGGTTGCACCGGCATTCGTGGTTTTCATGATATACCCGTTGGAACCCGACCCGTCGCACCCTGCCGCATACCCGGTACTTTCATCGGGAAAGAACAGGGAGGTGAAGCGGAAGGTTGTCCCGGTGTTGAGGGTTGTCCAGGTATTTCCGCCTGTATAGGTTTTCAGGATGATCCCGCTGTCGCCCGCCGCGTAACCGGTATTGGCATCGGTGAAAAAGACAGAAAAGAACATTTCGGTACTGGTGTTCGGGAGCGTCATCCAGGTGGCCCCGCCGTCGGTGGACTTGAGAAAGATGCTCGGGGGTTGCGGGTATTTATTGCCCACGGCATAGCCAACGTTTGCTGTCGGAAAACAAACGGATGACAACGAATTGCAGGTAACGGCATCCGACAATGAAATCCAGTTGGCCCCGCCGTCGTAGGTTTTCAGCATGGTTCCGTAGAACCCCACTGCATACCCGGTGTTGCTGCTGGTAAAGAACAGGTCGTAGATTTTTTTATTGGTCCCCGCAGGTAACGTATTCCAGGTCACCCCACCATCGGTCGTTTTTTGCAGGTTCCCGTTGTTTCCCGACACATAGCCGGTGGAGGCACTGGTAAAAAAGACACTGTGGAGCGGACCTGCCGACGAACTCACCATGACGTTCCAGGTGGCTCCCCCGTCGGTGGTTTTGACAATTGACCCGTGATTGTTACCGGCGTCACTTCCAACCGCATACCCTGTGTTCGCGTCGGGAAAGCTGACCGACTCCAGCGCAAAACTGGTGCCACTGATCATAAGATTCCAGGTTGCACCGCCATCGCTGGTTACCAGGATGGTACCCCCGTCTCCCACCACGATGCCGTGGCTGGCATCGATGAAACGGATGACATACAGGCTCCAGTAGTTGCCGCTCGGCTGCGAGGCCCAGGATATTCCACCATCGACGGTTTTGAAGATGAAATAGGCCCCCACTGCAAACCCGGTATTCGCATCGAGGAAGAATACCGACGAAAGGTCATGACCCGTCGTGTTTGGCAAAGCGGTCCAGGTGGCGCCCGCATCGGTGGTTTTCAGGATGGAAGGTCCGTCACCCACGGCATAGCCGGTGCTGGCATTGGGGAAATGCATTCCCGACAGGTAGGAGGTCGAGCCGGTCGGGAGGATGCTCCAGGTGGCCCCCCCATTAACGGTCTTGATGATGGTGCCGTTATTTCCCATGGCATAACCTGTGAGGGCATCCATAAACTGGACGCCGAAAAGGTGGTTGCCCTGCGGCAGCGGGTTCTGCCATGTCCACTGGGCAAAAGAACACAGCAAGCTCATCGCGAAAATGACGGAAATACTTAACTTTTTCATATGGGTTTTATTTTGAGGAAAGAAATTGTCCTGGGTGGGCTTTAGAGGCTAAGTATCTGATATAATGAACGAAATGACAGATAACATATTGTCCATACTAATATAGGAAATTTTTAGGTGTATAGGCAAGAAAAAATTCAAATTACTTTCATGGCAGTGTGGAGCGTCCGGAAACGTGGTTTTTACTGTAAATTTCCTAATTTTACAGTGAATTAGCACGATATGTTTTTCGATTTTATTAAGGACCTGCGGAGAAGGGATCACAAGCCCCGGTTTGGCGGGCTTGACATTCTCAAATATATTGGCCCCGGCCTCCTGGTCACGGTTGGTTTCATCGATCCGGGCAACTGGGCTTCCAACATCGCGGCGGGATCGGTGTTTGGATATGAACTGCTTTGGATGGTCACCCTTTCGACGGTCATGCTGATCATTCTCCAGCACAACGTGGCCCATCTTGGTATTGCGACCGGCTTATGCCTGTCGGAGGCAGCCAACAAACACACCCCGGTGTGGATTTCGCGTACCGTGCTGATTTCGGCGATGGGGGCCTCCGTCTCCACCTCGCTTGCTGAAATACTGGGCGCGGCGGTTGCCCTGAATATGCTGTTCAACATCCCGATCCCGGCGGGGGCGATCCTTTCGTTTGTATTTGTGGCCATCATGCTGCTTACCAATTCGTACCAGAAGATTGAAAAGTTCATTATCGCCTTTGTTTCCATCATCGGCCTTTCGTTCCTTTATGAACTGACGCTTGTCGATGTCAACTGGGTAGCAGCCGGCATCGGCTGGGTGAAGCCCTCCATCCCTGCCGGGTCGATGATCATCATCATGAGCGTGCTGGGAGCGGTGGTGATGCCCCATAACCTGTTTCTCCATTCGGAGATCATCCAGAGCCGCCAGTGGAACCTCGAAAATGAGAAGGTGATCAAGCGGCAGCTCGATTTCGAGTTGTTCGACACCCTCTTTTCCATGATCATTGGGTGGGCCATCAACAGTGCCATCATCCTGCTCGCCGCAACAGCATTTTTCACACATCATACAGTGGTGAGCGAACTTCAGCAGGCCGAAAGCATCCTGAAACCCCTGCTGGGCAACCATGCCGCCGTGGTTTTCGGGGTGGCATTGCTTTTTGCCGGCATCGCCTCGACCATCACTTCGGGGATGGCCGGGGGGAGCATCTTCGCAGGTTTGTTCGGCGAACCTTATGACATTCACGACAGCCATTCACGGCTTGGGGTGATCATTTCACTGGTGGTTGCCCTGCTGATCATCTTCCTGATCAGGGATCCATACCAGGGACTGATCATTTCGCAGATGGTGCTGAGCATCCAGCTGCCATTTACCATTTTCCTGCAGATTTACCTGACCTCCTCGCCAAAGGTAATGGGCAAATATGTCAACACCCTTACCACAAAGGTCATGCTCCTTATCGTCGGGGCTGTGGTGATCTTCCTGAACATAAAATTACTGATCAGTCTCTTCTGAAAACCTTACCTTTGCCCTTCCAAACAGCGGCCTGAGCCTGAATGATGACACCCGGAAAAAAAATCTTCCATGCAATTCTGAGAACAACAGGTTTCATCCTGGCGGTTCTCCTGGTTTTGGAACTGGTCCTTTATTTCCTGGTACCCGTCTATGATTTTCCTGCCCCCCGGCCTTTTTCAGGTGAAAAACTCTACAATCCATACCAGGGGATGGACAGCACATGCTGGAGGAAAGCCAATTTTCACTTTCACACCCGCGCCTGGGGCGGGCTGACGAGTGGCCGGCACAACTCCAACGAGGACTTTTACCGTACCTATAAAGCCATGGGCTATGACGCCCCCCAGATTTCAAACTATATGTCGATTGATGAATCGTTCAGGGATTCAGCATTTTACGTTCCCGGGTACGAGCATGGTTTTGGCATCAGGAAAAAGCACCAGATACTGATCGGTTCGCACCGTGTGCTGTGGCTCGACTATTCCCTCGTCCAGAACCTGAACCACAAGCAGCATATGCTCAACCTGCTCAGACCCGATAACGACGTGGTGGGGATCGCGCATCCCGACTGGGAAGGCGGGTACAGCCTGGCCGACATGCAAATGCTCTCGAATTACGACCTCGTGGAGGCGCTCGACCATAACTGGCGGTCGCTCCCGCAGTGGGATGCCGCCCTGTCGGCCGGCCGGCCGGTCTATATCCTGGCCGACGACGACGCGCACAATATAAGCGACCCATACGAGATTCAGCGGATGTGCACCTTCATCAACAGCCCGGGAGTTCATGGCGCAGACCTTGTCAAAGGGCTGAAATCGGGAATGGCCTACGGTGCCGACATTTACATGGGAACCAATGAGACCTTCGCTGAAAAAGCAGTTCATGCAAAATCGATGCCTGTCGTCAACTCGGTGAGGGTCGCAGGGGATACCCTGTGGGTTGCCGTTAGCGGAAAGCCGCTGAAAATGACCTTTATCGGCCAGGACGGTGAACTGAAAAAGATTGTGAGGCTTTCAAATCGTGCATGGTACAAATTCAAGGCCGAAGATACCTATATTCGTACCGAGATCGTATTTTTAAAATACCATAAATTTCCGGCCGTAGGGCAGGGGACTGTTTTTTACCTGAACCCCGTATTCAGGTACGACGGCCAGCCTCCTTCAAATCCTTTGCTTGCCGAGATCGACTGGCCAAGAACCTGGATTCAACGGGTCCTCGGACTCGGTTCGCTGGCGACATTGATCCTGGCAGCAGGGTTTATCAGATGGAAGAAAAAATTATAAATTAAAAATTAAAAAATTACGCCATTCATTCGTCACTCGTCACTCGTCACTCGTCATTATAAATCGTAAATCCAAAATCGTAAATCGTATATCCTAAATGGTTTCTCCCCGCCGCACTTACCTGGCCTTTTACATTCTCCTTGCGCTTTCGGCGCTGTTCAGGGGGTTTGTCGCCGGGTTCATCGAACTGGGGAATGACGAGGTTTATTACCTCACCTATGCCCGGTTCCCGGCACTGAGCCATTTTGATCATCCCCCGATGGTGGGGCTGGTCATCCAGTTTTTTACCTTCAACCTGGCATATGACAGCGAGTTTTTCGTACGGCTTGCCGCGGTGGTATTCGGGACCCTCAGCACGGGCCTCATGTTCCTGATCGGGAAGCAGATCAGGAACCCGCTCACCGGCCTTTATGCCGCCCTGCTTTACACCGCTTCGTTTTACGGGTTTATTCTCAGCGGGACTTTTATGCTGCCCGATGCCCCCCAGGTATTTTTCTGGCTGGTAACGCTATACCTCCTCCTCCTGTCATTACCGGACAGGGAGATGGTTAAGAAGAGCAGGAATTTCCTCCTGCTCGCAGCAGTCACCGCCGGGCTGGCCCTGCTCTCAAAATACCATTCGGTCTTCCTGCTTACCGGGGTGGTGGCCTATGTTTTATTTTATCAGAGGGGCTGGCTCAAAACCAGGGAATTTTACTTGTTTTTTCTCATTGTCGCCCTGATATCAGCACCCATTTTTTTCTGGAATATTGAGAATAATTTCATCAGTTTTACCTTTCATGAAAGCAGGATCTCGTTAACTGAATCGGGGCTGCGGCCGCAATTTTTCCTCACCGAAATCGTCGGGGAGTTTTTATACAACAACCCGGTCAACATGGTAATCCTCATTGCAGCCCTGGTTGCTGTGTGGTTCCGCAGGCGTTTCCTGCTTGAGAAACCCTGCCTGCGCATCCTGTTATGGACGAGCATTCCGCTGATCCTGGTTTTCCAGTCATTTTCGCTTGTCAGGAGCACGCTGCCACACTGGACCGGCCCGGGGTACCTCGGGCTGATCTTCATATCCGCGGCCTTCCTGGAGGAACGGAGGGGAAATTCATCAAAACCGGGGCTTATCCCCTGGCCGCTCACGGCGGCGCTGGCCCTCATGCTCGCCATCTCGGTGACAACCATCGGACAGATCCGGTACGGGTGGGTGCCCCTGAAAAAATGGCATGCGGCCGACCCGTCGCTCGACATGACCGGGTGGGAACAATTGGGAACAAAATTCGATTTGCTTGCGAAATATAATGAGGATCACGGACTCATCGGGAAGAATGCCCCGATCGTCACCTTCCGGTGGTTCCCGGCAGCCAATTTCGATTATTATCTTGGCCGCAGGATCAGCAAACCTGTTTACGCGCTCGGAACCCTCGAACGAATTCACAAGTATCATTGGATCAACAGAATAAACGGCAATCTCCGCAAAGGGTCCGACGCCTGGTTTATTTCCCTGAGCGATGATTACGAAGATCCGGTTGCGTTGTATGGCAGTCTTTTCATGGGTATCGTTCCCACCGACACACTATATATAACCCGGGGCCGCGACACCGTTCGCAGGGCCTTTGTTTTCAGGATGACGGATCTGAAAGAGGAGATGGTTTTCACCGGCAGGATCGACTGATACCCGGTACCGGGATTCCATTATTCCCTGACAAGCCTGGTCTGCAGTTCACCAAAAATTGTCCTGAGCACTGCAATATAGACCCCGGGAGGAGAGGCTGAGAGGTCAATTTCTGTAATAATGCCTGCGGAGTTCTTTTCCATGATCAGGTTTCCCCTGAGATCATAAACCTCGACAGCCATCACCCGCGACCCCTTCAGACGGAAACGGGACCCGCCCGGGTTTGGAAAAACTTCCACGGCGGGAAGCAGTTCATGAACGATATTCCTGATCCCGTTGGTGTTGAGGTCGTGCAGGTTTTTTACTGAATACCAGATGTTTAGGAACCCGTTCCGGGTGTCGCCCCAGGCGGCATGAACCGTATCGCCTGCCACTTCCAGTGCCATGAAGTCGTTTCCATTCTGGCTCAGGACATCATGATATGCCGAAAGGGTATCCGATATCCGGAAATTTGCCGAGAAACCGGTCGAATCTTTCCATCGCATGGTTCCCCAGATTTCAGAAGCTTCGGCATAACCTGTCCCCGGGCTGTTGCGCCGGTCACGCCATGCAGCAACGAAATTACCCGTCGCATCAAAACTGCTCCAGACCAGGTCCTGCATCTTGCCATTGCGCCGGGGGTCGGAATTCAGTCTTAGCGGGCTGCTCCATGAAACTCCGCCGTCAGGCGATTCGCTGAAAAAAACATCCAGGTCGCCGAAGGTTGAATTCAGGAAAACGAATGCCAGGTGATGCGGATTCACGGGATCGGCGGCAAGATGCCCCCCGGCCTTGGCCAGCGTGTCGGTGATGCCGGTGTTTGAATAGAGCGCCCCGTGGTATGTAAAACCGGCACCATCATCGGCGGATTCGGCGTGGATGAATCCCGGCAGGATATTCTGGGAAACAACCCAGCTCGGGTAAAGGCAGTGAAAAACCCCGTCGGATGAAACGGTCGGGGCGGCCATGGGTGCTTTGATGTAACCGCCTACGAGATAGCCCGGCCCGTCAATATACCGCCAGGCACCCCAGGTCAGCCCTTGGTCGGAAGAGGCTGTGAAATAGGGCCGGTTCGGCGGTGCGACCCACGGGGCCGGCTTGGAGGTGACATAAAGGTGGTTGTTGACCGGGTTAATGCAAAGCCAGGGACGGTCAATCGGTTTTTTGGAGCCATCGGCACCGGCATCCAGGATTTTGGATGTGAAATTCCAGGTAAGCCCCCCGTCGGCCGATTTTACCAGGTAGATGCCCCCGTTGTCGGGTGCCTCCTGGTAATCAATGTAACAGGCATAGAGGTTGCCTTTGTTGTCGAATGCCAGGGACGGATCGGCCGAATGAAAAGAGGGGGAAAAGTGGGGAAGAAGTACCGGGCTGCTCCAGGTCCTTCCCCCGTTGAATGAAACAATCGTCTTGATTGAAAGCAGGAACCCGGGCTGGTACCCCATCCATGCCACCACGACATGATGCGGGTTGACCGGGTCGATGGCCATACAGGGTTCCCCGTCAAAAACAGATCCATTGGAAATATTCGCATTCTGCGCAAAGGCAGCATCCGCCATCAGGAAAGCGATCCCGGCAAATATGCCGAAAAAAATCCCTGAAACAACCCTCCGCGACAAAAAACGACCTCCTGGCATTTTAAAAATTCAATGTATCAATCCTCACATCCCCAAATCTCCACATCCCCAAATCCTCTCATTTCGGTCCTGTCATCTTCCGGGGGTCGACGATCCTTGTGAACTCCTCATCTGTAAGCAAACCCAGCTGGAGGGTGGCTTCCCGCAGGGTGAGATGTTCCTTGTGCGCTTTCTTGGCGATTTTAGCCGAGTTGTCGTACCCGATATGGGGATTGAGCGCGGTAACGAGCATCAGCGAGTTTTCGAGGTTCTTATTGATGGCAGCCATGTTTGGCTCGATACCCACGGCACAGTTGTCGTTGAAGGAAACACATGCATCCCCCAGGAGACGGGCTGATTGCAGCACATTCGAAATGATGAGCGGCTTGAAGACATTCAGCTGGAAGTGACCGCTGATGCCGCCGATGTTAACGGCCACATCGTTGCCGAGCACCTGGGCGCACACCATGGTCATCGCCTCGGGCTGGGTCGGGTTGACCTTGCCCGGCATGATGCTCGATCCGGGTTCATTTTCGGGCAGCATGAGTTCGCCGATGCCGCACCGTGGACCGGAGGCCAGCAGGCGGATGTTGGAGGCGATATGCATCAGGCTGACGGCCAGTGTTTTCAAAGCGCCGGAAGTTTCAACCATGGAATCGTGCGACGACAGGGATTCAAATTTATTCGGTGCCGTAATGAACGGAAGACGTGTAAGCGCAGCAATTTTTTCAGCAACCAGCACGTCATAGCCTTTTGGGGCGTTGAGGCCGGTTCCGACTGCGGTTCCCCCGAGGGCCAGCTCTGACAGATGTACGAGGGTGTTTCTTATTGCCTTCATGCCATGGTCGAGCTGTGATACATAACCCGAAAATTCCTGGCCGAGGGTAAGCGGTGTCGCATCCATCAGGTGGGTGCGGCCGGTTTTTACAATCTCCCTGAATTCATCCGATTTCTTTGCCAGCGTGTTCCTGAGCAGTTCAACACCCGGGAGGGTGGTCCCTGTAACCACCTGGTAGGCAGCGATGCTCATGGCGGCCGGGAAGGTGTCGTTTGATGACTGCGATTTGTTGACATCGTCGTTTGGATGGATCACGGTTTTCTCCTCGCCGCCCAGCACGCCGCCGTTGAGAACGTGCGCCCGGTTGGCGATCACCTCGTTGAGGTTCATGTTGGTCTGGGTTCCCGATCCGGTTTGCCAGATGACGAGGGGGAACTGGTCGTCGAGTTGGCCGGCAAGGATCTCGTCGCACACCCTGACAATCAGCTCCTTTTTGGCTTCGGGCAGCACCCCCAGGCCGGCATTCACCATGGCGGCCGCTTTTTTGAGGATGGCCATCGCGCGGATCACCTCTTTTGGCATGGATCCGGGCTCCCCGATTTTAAAATTGGTCAGCGAACGCTGGGTCTGTGCGCCCCAGTATTTATCCATGTCGACCTCGATGGGTCCCATGGTATCCTTTTCGATGCGTGTCTTCATGGTGGATATGTTTGATAATGTTCTGAAGTCAGGATAAAAGAGGGTTGATATTTTCAACCGGATCGCCGATGACCGCACGGTAACCAGTCTCAACGATCGGACGCTGCAGCAGTTTCGGATGCTCAGTGATGATCCGGATCCATTCGTGATCTTCGAATTGTTTCCCCTTGAGGTTTTGTTTGTAGTAATCCTCCTGGGTCCGTAAAACCTCCCGGGGCTTTTTATTCAGCTTGATCAGCAGGGTCTCCAGTTCCTTGTCCGTCAGCGGGTTTTTCATGTACTCAACCACCTCGACAGGCTTCCCCGACGCCTTCAGGTATTCCAGCCCTGCCCGCGATTTTTTACATTGGGGGTTGTGATAAATCTTAATCATATCAGATTTACAATTTACGATTTACGATTTCGCTACCTCGCTACCTCGCTACCTCGCTACCTCGCTATTTATTTAACTGTTTCCCCCAAACTCCATCAGGTAAGCCTTGATGAATTCGGTGAGGTCGCCGTCGAGCACAGCCTGGGTATCGGAGGTTTCGAACCCGGTGCGGAGGTCCTTCACCATTTTGTATGGATGAAGCACATAGCTTCGTATCTGGCTGCCCCATTCTATCTTTTTCTTGCCGCTTTCAATCACCGTGATCTTTTCGCGTTGCTTGCGCAGTTCGATCTCGTAGAGCTGTGATTTGAGCAGTTTCAGCGCTTTTTCACGGTTCTGCCCCTGCGATCGGGTTTCCTGGCATTCGATCACGATCCCCGAAGGTTCATGTTTCAGCCTGACGGCCGTTTCCACCTTGTTGACGTTCTGCCCGCCCGGGCCGCTGCTGCGGAACGTATCCCAGCTGATGTCGGCGGGGTTGATCTCGATCACGATGTCGTCGTTGATGATGGGGTAGGCGTATACTGAGGCAAAGGAGGTATGTCTTTTATGGTTTGAATCGAAGGGTGAAAGCCTGACCAGCCGGTGAACGCCATTTTCTCCCTTGAGATAACCATAAGCGTAATCCCCGTCAAATTCAAGGGTTACCGATTTGATCCCGGCAACGTCGCCTTCCTGGTAATCGACCTCGGAGATTTTGTATTTACTCCGTTCACCGTAGCGCAGGTACATGCGCATGAGCATCTGCGCCCAGTCCTGCGATTCGGTACCCCCGGCTCCCGAGTTGATCTGCACGATGGCGCCCAGTTTGTCTTCCTCGCCGCTCAGCATGTTGCGGAACTCAAGGTCTTCAATATGGCGGAGGGTTCCCTGGTAATGGGCCTCCACCTCTTCCTCGGTTGCGTCGCCCTGGATAAAAAAATCCCACATGACCTTCAGGTCATCATTGCCGGCAACAGCGGTTAAAAATGCATCGGTCCAGAGTTTTTTATCACGGATGGCCCGGAGCGCCTGCTCTGCAGCCTTGGGGTTGTTCCAGAAGCCGGGGGCCTGCGACAGTTGTTCCTCTTCAGCTATCTGGGAAAGTTTCTTATCGATGTCAAAGGTACCTCCTCAAGACATCGAGTCTTGTCTGAAGGTCTTTCAGTTGTTCCTGTGCGATCATGTCAAATTTTAAGTTCGTTGAGTATTGCGATGGCAAGTTCGGTTTCAAAACCTTTGCCAATGACAAAATTGATAATTTTTTCGCGGATGTTCAAGTTTTTTCCTGTTTTTATTTCGGTATGTTTTTTTATGATGAGTTCCCGGAGGGTCTGCAGGTATTCCTCTTCATGGATCACCGACATCGACTCCTGTATTATTTGCCCGGGCATGTTGCGGATCTTCAGTTCGTACCTGATCCTGATCCGCCCCCATTTGTTGTGACGGAATTTTCCCCCTGCAAAGAGCCCTGCGTATCGTGCATCGTTGATAAAACCGTTTTGTAGCAGGTGTTTCATGGTCTTTTCCCTAATGGCGGGAGGGATCTTCCATTCTGCCATTTTCTGCATGACATCATGGCTGCACCGCTCCTGGTATGCACAATATCGTTCAAGTTTCTGCTCAAAGAATGCAGCCGGGTCATCCGGTAGTGGGGACTTTGCCATAAACGGGGAAAACGGGGATTGTCATACGAAGATAATAATAACTTTGCATCAAACCAACCCTGATGATAAAAAAGCTTCCGCTCATCTTACTGTTGTTTTTGAGCCTGCAGGCCCTATCTCAGCATGCCTGGTTCGGCATCGGCAGAGAGGTTCCCGGCGCCGGATTCATGCAGGACCTCACCTCCCGGATAATTTTCCCGCCAAGCCTGGTCGCCAGTAATACATCGGCCACGGGGGCAGGGCCTGGCTGTTTGCCGACGAACTGATCATGGACAAAAGAAAAGTGGCAAAGTAACCCGCCTGGTCACTATTGCCGCTTCCGGTATTAAAAACGAAATTATTTTTCTTTCGCGAATTCTGCGTTGATGCTGATGGTCACATCACTGCCTACCACGGCGCCGCCGGCTTCGGTCAGTTTGTTCCATTTAAGGCCGTAATCGAGACGGTTGACCGTTGCAGTCGCCTTGAAACCAGCCTTGGTATTGCCATAGGGATCCTTGACCGTTCCGCCATACACCACGTTGAACTTGACCTTTTTGGTCACATCCCTCATGGTGAGATTGCCGGTAAGTTCATAGGTCTTGGCTGAAAGTTTTTTAAAGGAGAGGCTCTTGAAGGTTAGTTTCGGGAATTTCTCGGCATTGAAGAAATCATCCGATTTAAGGTGTTTGTCGCGCATGTCGTTGTCGGTGCTGATGCTGTTCACATCGACCGAAAACTCGATGGCTGCCCCTGAAAAATCATCCTTCGTGGATGCAAGGGTGCCGGTAAAGGTCTTGAAACTACCCTCTACCTCCGATATCACAAGATGCGACACGGAAAATTTGATGCCGCTGTGCGTATTGTCAACGGTCCATTTTGTCTGGGCCGACACAGTCGTGGCGATCCCAAGGCATAAGATGAACGCAAATAAGATGTTTGTTTTTGTTTTCATATTCATTTGTTTTGATTTTGTTTGTCGCATGCAAAGATAATACTAATTTACAATCAATCTAAATAGTGTGAAAAAAGAGCAAATCATTTTTGTTTTTCGAACACATCCACTTCACGGAAATAGTAGGGCCCATGCGGTGAATCTTCGCTGACCCACATCAGGTAGCGGCATTGTACCGGCTTGCCGGGCAGGGGTGTAACGGTATACAGAGCCTTTCCGTTGTTCCAGACATCTTCGGGTGTTGCGGTAACAATATAGTTCCAGCCAGCGGCTTTGGGATCGCCGGTCACCGAAGGACTTTTATCGCCTGGTGCGCCCCATAGGGAAAAAGACTGGGGCCCTCTTTTCGTGCTCTGGGCCGTAAAAATGTGAATGCTGTCGATTTCGATCACTTTCTGAAGGTCCATCCTGATGCGCCCCTCGCCCTTTTCCGACCATATGTCCCGCAGAGAATCCCCGGGAAGGAGGTCGTACATGCCGTCGTTGATCGCTGAGATGCTGATACCCTGCGTGGTTGAGTGCGACAGGAGGGAGTCGGCGCCGTAGAAGAAGTATTGCGTGGTGACCCCGTTTGGCTGGTGCATGTCGGCATAGTCTTTCGTGGTTGGCCGGGATGGCAGTTCGCTGAGGTTCTTCGAACTGGCGACTTCCACTTTTGCGGAGGGGTTCATGTTTTCATTTACGTAGCTGTTTGGGAGATCGATCGTCATGCCGGGCCTGTCGGAGAAATCGTCGTAGAGTGCCGCAGCTTTCTGCACCTGGTCGTATGGATTGTAGGCCAGGGTGATGGCGAAGATTTTGATGGATGCGTTGTCGGGAAGCTGCAACGTTCCGCTGGACTGGCCTGCATCAAGGGCATATTTGAACAGGTAGGCATACTGGTAAGGAATATTGAGGGTGTCGCGGTGAAGATGCGTGGCAAACCACGCCACCTCGTCGCGTTTGATAAACCCCTTTTCAAGTCTTTTAATGCGTCCGAGTTTATCCCATACCCGGTTGTCAAACTGGCCGATGTTTCCGTGATAACGTTGTATGCGGAGCGTGGTTTTCATGCCGCCCACCCTGAAGGTGCCGTTGGTGTCGGTAAGCGCTGCGGCCAGGATATAAAGGCGGTTGAAATTCCCTGTTCTTGGAAGGAGGATTTTCTGCCCCCTGCAAGTGATGACATTGTTTTTATTATCGGCCTTCGGCCCCATCTGGAACCTGACGCCATCGACGGTAAGTGCCTCGGGGAAAAGTTCTGCCGGTATGCTGAGCCCCTGCCCGTCAAACTGGCCGTCCTTCATATTCGACGTGGTTGTCACCACATCCTGGTCGTAGGTCAGCGGAAGCGCTGCGGAGGTGGGTTCCTGCTGTTTTTCTGCCGGGGGCTCGAGTTGCAGCGCGAAACTGCGGATGGCAAATTTCTTCATGTCGGTGACCAGTTTCCCGTTTTTGACAAGGGCTTCGCCAATGCGATGCTCCTGCCCGTCAATTTCATAAGCGGATTTGATTTTTGCCGCCATGCCGATTTCAACATTCTGGATGTCGGTCCCGAACAGTTCCTGCAGGCGAATGACCACATCCTTGCCGTTTTCACCCTTTTTGACGGTCCTGATATCCACCTGGGATGAGGAAACCTTTGCAAAGGAAAAACTCCTGCCAAGAAAACCGGCATGTTTGGGGACCTGGAACACCCTCACCGGCTGGTTCAGGCTCCGTCCCTGCCACTCCGAGCGGCCTGTACGCCAGTCACCCTTGTGTCCGTTGATGGCATACCTGACCTCATGGATACCAAAGTCCTGTGTCGCCTGGTCAACGAAAATGTTTGGCACGGGAGTGTAAAGCAGGGTCAGCCGCAGGGTCTTGTCGTTCGGTTTGTCCGATCCGAATTTGCAGTCCTCCGAAACCGTGATGCCATAATTTCCCGATTTGTCGGTCAGATCAAACCATTCGCGGGAGGGTACTTCGTATTTCTTTTCATTGTTGTTCGACCGTTCTTCGGTACCCAGGCCGAGGTTGTAGGTAGCCATGCTGTTCGATGCGGTAAGCGGGAACGATGCCTTCAGGCTTACCCCTCGCGATTGCCACCTGATGGTGTTGTCGACCACCACGTTGTCCTTCCCGGCGGCAAGGCGGATGTATTGCGTAAAGACCGAGTTCCGCGCATTCCGCTCAATACAGAGGGTGGCGCGCACGGGTCCGTTTTCCAGCAGGGTGATCTTCGCCGGTCCTTTGACAAAATCAGCCGGTGGGTTTTTACGGTCGTTCCAGTCCATGTTCCAGGCCGGCCAGTGTTCGGGGTGCTCTTTCTGGAATTCGAGCCGCGATGGTGCGGAGAGCAGTTCTTTCCCCAGTTTTTTGTCCAGGATCGAAGCAATGTCGCCGGCAGCGTTGATGGTGACCTTCAGAAATTCGTTTTCCAGGGTACTGGCGGAGGCCGAAAGGCTTGTTTTGACCCCCGGAGCCTCTTTGACAGGCTGCAGGTCGTAGCATGCAAACCCAAGTGACGGCACGGTTGCGGTAAAGAGAACGGTGAGGCTTCCTTTTGTTGAGGCGATGACCTGGAGCGGCAGCTGGTTGGATTCTGCATCGATCAGCACGACATTCTTCGGGACGTCGCCAGGATATGTGATTTCAGCTTCGACCACCTCTGTCCGGCTGATGGCCAGGGGGTTGTAAACAACCAGGCTGATCCCCTTCCCCTGGGTGTCCATGGCACGGATTACCGCACCTGCGCCGGTTTCCATACAGGATGCGAATTTGTTCATTGCCAGGATTTCGTCGTTCCATGCATATTCGTAGGCTTTCGGGAGGCATGTCCCGGGCAGTATGTCGTGCATCTGCGACCCAAGGACGAGCCACCATGCGTCGTGGAGCGATTCTTTCGGGTAACTGATACCCCCGAGCCAGTCGGCCATCACCGAGACCGGTTCGGCTGCCAGTGCAAGCTGCTCGTTTTTACGGTTCCATCGTTTCATGTAAGCCTGTGATGTAAGCGAGCCCGACGAATGCTGCGTGAGCAGGAGGTCGCCGCTGTAAGTGGGAAGCTGATTTTTCTGCCCGGCTGTCAGGTCCCGGAAAAGCTGGTCGGAGGAGCTGAGATAAACCTTTATTTTTCCACCGGGCCGGTCGAGACTGCCAATAGCATTTTTTACGTCATCCTCCCTGGGAGCGCCGCCTTCATCGCCAACCCCATAGTAGCGGTAATCGGCAAAAACGCCATATTTTGTCCCGTTTTCATGGATGCGGTTTATCCAGTAAACTGCCGTGTCGAGCCGCGGGTTAACCTTGCCGTTGTAGTTTGTAGCATTGAGGGCGGCTACAACACCCCGGCCGTCGGGACCGATCCAGTTCCCGATGTTGAACGGGATGCCTGTCGCGGATCCCCAGGATAATTTCTGGGTTGAAAATCCAAGGATGCCGGCATGGGCCAGCGCCGAGGGGATGTGTGCCTGGAACCCGAAACAGTCGGGCAGGAGGAAATCGACGCTCTCCTTCCCGAATTCGGACCGGAAATAGCTGTTGCCATAGAGGACCTGGCGGATGATCGATTCGGGAGCCGGCATGTTGGCATCGCATTCATCCACCGAAGAGCCTCCGACAAACCACCGACCCTGGGCCACATATTTTTTCAGTTTCTCGTATTTGTCGGGATAATACTCCTTCATCATCTTGTAACGGCGGGCGCCTGAAAAGGTGAAAACATACTGTTTGTATTTCTCAAACCGTTTGAAATTGTCGTCCAGCGTGTTCTTCAGGCATTCGTTGATGGTCGCCTCATAGTCCCACCTCCACTGGGTGTCGAGGTGAGCATAGCCGACGGTATAGAGCACCGGTTCCTTTGAAAGGTCGTATTTCGGAGGGACAGGGTTCCCGGATTCGGGCTGGGCATTTGCGGTGGTGGCAGGCAAAAAGGTCAGGAAAATGGCTGCCAGGGAGATGAGGCGCATCATATTCATAGGATTTTCAATGTAAAAGCAGAGATTATTTTATTTGATAAAAAGCCTTACTTTTGTGCAAAACTAATCAAACAAGGAGACCATTCCATGAAAAAAGTTGTTTTTATCCTGCTCGCCGGCCTGATCCTGGCTTCCTGCACCGGGAAAAAGGATAAATTTTCCATCAGGGGTACCATCAAAGGAGTTGATACCGGGATGATCTTCCTTCAGAAGTATGATGCTGATCATTGGGTCAACACGGATTCCGTGAAACTGGTGAAGGGATCATTCAGTTTTACCGGCTCCTGCAAACAGCCCGAAATGTGGCATATCGCCCTGGGTGACAGGCAGACCTATATCCCGGTATTCCTCGAAAACTCCAATATCGAGGTGCAGATATTCCCTGACAGCCTGGATAAATCGACCGTTAAAGGTTCGGCCACGCACGACATTTACCAGAAGTACCTGTCAATGAACGACATACTCAACAAAAGAATGGATGAAGTAAGCATGGCATATAAGAAAGCCAGGGAAACGCACGATACCCTTTCGATGAAGCGCGCCGACTCCGTTTCCGACGAACTAGACAAGGAGATGAAAAAACAGCTTGTTGATTTTATTAAAGCTAACAACAAGTCGGTGGTATCGACCTATCTCGTCATGAAGAACAGCTGGCAGTTCGAACTGAACGACCTTGAGGAGGTTGTCTCTGCGTTCGACACCAGCCTCAACAGCTCCTCTTATATCCAGGTCCTGAAAAAACGGGTCGATGTGCTGAAAAGTGTTGCCGTCGGGCAGGTTGCCCCCGATTTTACCATGAACGACAGCACCGGCAAACCTGTCACGCTCTCCTCCCTGAAGTGCAAATTGCTGCTGGTCGATTTCTGGGCATCGTGGTGCGGCCCCTGCAGGGCTGAGAACCCGAATGTCGTTAAAGCTTACCAGGCCTATAACAAGAAGGGTTTTGACGTTCTCGGATGCTCTTTCGACCGCGACCGTGAAAAATGGCTGAAAGCCGTCAAAGACGATAAGCTCACCTGGAACCATGTTTCCGACCTGAAAGGGTGGGGGAATGCTGCCGGTAAACTTTACGGGGTCAATTCGATCCCGTCGAACATCCTGGTCGACAAGGATATGAAGATCGTTGGCCGGAACCTGCGCGGTGAAGACCTGCTGAAAAAACTGGCCGAAATTCTCGGCCCCCCGGCACCGGCAAAGAAAACCCTTAAAAAATAATTCAAACAATGCGTTAATGCAGGCAATGCAAGCAATGCAGGTAATGTTTGTCCCACAAACTCCATCAGTGTCTGCATTATTTACATTATCTGCATTATCTGCATTACTTTCATTGTTTTTATGAAGCATCTCCTGGTTATTTTTATGTTGGCGGTTTCCAGCTGGGGACATGCGCAAAATACGATCGATGGCACCATCCTTCGCCATGGGAAGAGCAAGATTTACCTGCGAAGCATCTATGGAGAGAAGATGCCCCTGATTGACTCGGCGATCACCGATTCTGCAGGAAGGTTCCGCTTTACCCTCGGCAACCGCCTGCCGGGAACCTACCGCGTACAATGGACCAAGGATGGTTTTGTCGACCTGATCTGGAACCATGAAGATGTGAAATTTGTCACGACGGTTAAAAATCCAGACGACAGCCTTCAGATTATTTCATCGGTTGAAAACCAGATTAACCAGGCTTTTTCAAGGCTCGACCGGGTCAACCAGGAGAAATTGCAGTTGCTGACGCCGCTCATTGACTATTACCCGGTAAAGGATGCCTTTTATTATTCGGTTACCGGTGAAATGGAGAAGACACAGCGGAAGCAGGCGGAATACCTCGATTCACTGGTCAGGCTCCATCCCGGGGCTTTTGCAGTGCGCGTGGCCAGGGTCTACCAGAACCCCTTCATTTCCGCATCCATGTCGAAGGAGGAGCGCATCGCCTTTCTGAAGCTTCATTATTTCGATAAAATTGATTTTTCCGACACTTCGCTGTTACGGAGCATGGTCTTTGTCAACAAGGCGATATCCTATCTTTCGCTGTACAGCAACAACCGGCTGGCGCAAAAACAGCTGGAGACCGAATTCATCAGGGCAGTGACAACGATGCTGGGCGCGGCTTCTGTGAATCCGGAGGTTTTCAAATTCTGGCTCGATTACCTGGTTGGCGGGTTCGACAAATATCATTTTGACGAGGTGCTGACCTACATCGCCGATAATTTCCAGGATCCGTTCGCTTGCGAGGACCAGCATAGGAAAACTTCGTTGCAGAAAAAGCTGGAGACCTTTAAAAAAATCGCGGTAGGGAAAACGGCCCCCGAAATCAGTGCTCCGGATAAAAGCGGGAAACAGATTCAGCTTACGGCCGTCAATTCCGAATACACGCTGGTGGTTTTCTGGTCGAGCGAATGCCCGCATTGCGCCTCGATGATGCCAAAACTGAAGGATTTCTATGACGGTCAGAAACCAAAGCGGTTCGAGGTATATTCCGTATCCATCGATACAAGCCGCACTGCCTGGACCACCTTTATCCGGGACCAGAAACTGCCCTGGATCAATGTGTGCGACCTGAAGGGATTCAACGGAAAACCCGCTGACGACTACAACATTTACGCCACGCCTACCATGTTCCTGCTCGACCGTCAGAAGAAGATCCTTGCCAAGCCGAACACCGCCAGGGAGGTTGAACAAACCCTGCGCGACTTTAAACTTATTCCATAGGGGCCGTTTCGACCGATGCCGGCTAAAATTTACCTCGTTGAAATGATGAATTTTTTTACCTTTGCACTTCAGCCGGGCAAACCGGCTGTGGATTATCGTTATCCGCAGCGCACATGTACGAGTTCATTCAGGGAAAGCTGGTAGAAAAAAACCCGGCCTATGCCGTTGTTGAGGCAAACGGCGTTGGCTACCTTCTCAATATTTCCATCCATACCTATTCCCTGCTGAGGGAAGATGAAAATTGCCGGTTGTACACCCACCTCGTGGTACGCGAAGATGATATGCTGCTTTATGGGTTTGCCGACACCGGCGAACGCGAGTTGTTCAGGCAACTGATCACGGTATCAGGAGTCGGGGTCAATACTGCAAGGATCATTTTATCGTCAACGGCGCCGGGCGAACTCGTCGCGGCCATTGCATCGGGGGATGCACCTTTGCTGCAGCGGATTAAAGGGATCGGGGCGAAGACGGCACAACGCATCATCATTGACCTGAAGGATAAGGTTTCCAGGGAGCCATTTCCCCATGAAAAATCGGGATTCATGCACAATACAAAGAAGGAAGAAGCGTTATCAGGACTGATCATTCTGGGCTTCCCAAAGATGCTTGCCGATAAAGCATTGAACAAGATCATTGAATCGGAAGGTACGGGTTTGACGGTTGAACAGCTGATCAAACACGCTCTCAAGGTTTTGTAGCGTGACGGTTCCGGAATAAAATTCACCTTGTAGAACTTAGTGAAGAAACGCAATTTATACTGTCTTATCTGCCTGGCCGTCCTGGTTATTCTGCATTTACCGGCATTTTCCGGTGAAACCCGCAGAAACTTCGGACTGCCTGATTTCTTCTTCCTGTCGGGAGACACCATCATCCGGCACGATTCAGTCATTTTGCGCTATCCCTTCAACGACGAAACCACCCTTCCCGGATCGGGCAGGGAGAACCACATCTACCTGAAGAACCCCTCGAACATCAAGACCATTGTCGAGTATGACCCGCTGACGCGACAGTATTACTATGTTTACAAGATCGGGGAAACCACCTACCGCCTTCCCACCACCATGTCCTTCGACGAATACCAGGCGCAGGACATGCAGAAGATGATCAACCAATACTGGAAGGAGCGTTCCGACGCAGCCAGCCTCGACAACGCGAAGGGCATCATCCCCAAGATTCATATTCCCGGTAAGGTTTTCGAGACCATTTTCGGGAACAACACCGTCGACATCCGGCCGCAGGGATCAGCCGAGATCAACTTCGGCATCATCTCGAACCGAAGGGACGATCCCATGCTCAACACCCGCCAGCGGAGGCAGACAAACTTCGACTTTAGCGAAAAGATCCAGATGAATGTCATCGCCAAGATCGGCGATAAAATTGAGTTCAAAGTCAACTACAACACCGAGGCGACCTTTGATTTCGAAAACAAGCTGAAACTGAAATATGAAGGCAAGGAAGATGATATCATCCAGCTGATCGAAGCCGGGGATGTGAACATGCCGCTCAGTACCACCCTGATCAAGGGAACCGAAAGCCTCTTCGGCATCAAGACCAAACTCAAATTCGGCCGCGTTTCGGTTACCGCCATCTATTCGCAGCAGAAAAGCGAAACAAAGAATATTGTTGTCCAGGGCAATGCCCAGACCACCAAATTCAAGATCCGCGCCGACGATTACGAAGAAAACAAGCATTTCTTTGTGGCCCAGTATTTCCGCAACACCTACAAGGAATCGCTGAAGAAGCTGCCTGTTCTGTCGACCAATGTGAATATCCTGAAGATGGAGGTGTGGGTGACCAATATTGGTTCAGCCGTAACTGAAAACCGCAACGTTGTGGCTTTCATGGATATCGGCGAGTCAAAACCCTACAATACGCGGGTCCTCGCCGGCAACCCGGCGAGCAGGTATCCCACCAACAATGCAAACAACCTGTTTCATGTGATCATACCGACCGCCGCCGATTCGGCCAAGGTGAGGAACAGCAACACCGTGACCGACTACCTGAAAGGCGCACCCTTTTTCATGGTATCGGGAGAGGACTTTGTCAAGGTCGACCTGGCCCGCAAACTGCTGCCATCCGAATTCAGCTATAACCCCAGGCTGGGTTTCATTTCGGTCAATTCGACGCTGAATTCCGACCAGATGCTCGCCGTGGCATACCAGTACCAGGTTGTCGGCGATACCGCCGTTTACCAGGTGGGGGAATTTTCGGACCAGGGGATCAATTCTCCCAAATGTTTGATGGTCAAATTGCTGAAGAGCACCTCGCTCGATACAAAAGTACCGACCTGGAACCTGATGATGAAAAATGTTTATGCCCTGGGTGCCTACCAGGTGCAGCAGGCCGATTTCAACCTGAACATCCTCTATTCGGGCAATGCGAACGGGGTTCCGACATCATACCTCACCGAGAGCCGCATCAAGGGAATTCCGCTGCTCCACGTGCTCAACTTCGACAACCTGAACCAGCAGAACAACCCCCCGGGCGACGGTATGTTCGATTTCATCGACCAGGCCGCAACACTGGGAGGCACGATCCAATCGTCGAACGGCAGGATTTTTTTCAGCGTGCTTGAACCCTTCGGCAAAGACCTGCGCGATTCGATCTACGACGCCGCCGATCCGAAAGGCTCGAGCGCCATGGCGGATAAATACTGCTACGATTCGCTCTACACGATGACCAAATCGATGGCAAGGCAATACCCTGATAAGAATAAATTTGTCCTCGACGGTTACTACAAATCGGCCGCCGGGTCCGAAATTTCACTCAATGCCCTGAATGTCCCTGCCGGCTCGGTCAAGATCACCGCAGGCGGGATGGTCCTTCGCGAGAATATCGATTACACGGTTGATTACACCCTTGGCCGGGTCAGGATCCTGAACGAAGGGGTGCTGAATTCGGGGACTCCCATCAGCATCTCGCTCGAGAGCAACGAAATGTTCAATGTGCAAACCAAGCGGCTGATGGGCGCCCATGTCGACTACAAGATCAACAAGGATTTCGTGATCGGGGGTACCATCCTGAACCTGAATGAAAGGCCGCTGACCCAGAAGGTGAATTACGGGGATGAACCCATGTCAAACACCATGTGGGGGCTCAACCTTTCTTACCGGACGCAGTCGAGGCTGATCACCCGGTTTGTGGATGCCATTCCGCTGATTTCCACCAAGGCCCCCTCCTCCATTTCGGTGGATGCCGAATTTGCCCAGTTCATCCCGGGCCATTCCAAGACCATCGGTGCGGCGGGTACCACCTATATTGACGATTTCGAGGGGGCAAAATCGACGATCGACCTGAAAAATATCGGCACCTGGTTTTTAGCCAGCACCCCGCAGGGGCAGACGACCTACGGGATGTTCCCGGAGGCGGCAAATGGAACCGGGCTTAAATACGGGTTTAACCGCGCAAAACTTGCATGGTATATCATCGATCCTCTCTTTTACGACAAGAGTACCAGCCTGGTGCCCCCCAATATTTCCAACTCCGAATTGTCGACACAGTACGTACGCCAGGTATGGGAAACGGAAATTTTTCCCAACAAGCAACCGCTCAACGGGGTGCCGGTCAACCTGGCTGTGATGAACATGGCATACTATCCTGCCGAGCGCGGGCCTTACAACTATGATGTGACACCCTCGGCCTTCTCCAACGGGCTCCTTGCCGACGGTACGCTGGCAAAACCCACGACACGCTGGGGCGGGGTGATGCGCAAGATCGAGACGACCGATTTCGATGCCACCAACATCCAGTACATTGAATTCTGGATGATGGATCCTTTTGCTTACGATTCGCTGAACTCCGGGCAACTGTATTTCAACCTGGGTGATGTTTCCGAGGATCTGCTGCGCGACGGGCGCAAGAGCTATGAAAACGGGCTGCCTACTACTGCCCTGGTGAAGGATGTTGATACCACCATCTGGGGAAGGGTGCCGCGCCTGCAGGCTCTCGTGGATGCCTTTGACAACGATCCTGCTTCCCGAGCCTTCCAAGATGTCGGATACGACGGGCTGAGCGATGCCGACGAACTTTCGTTTTTCGATACTACCTATGTCTCCAAAGTCAGGAACGCTTTTGGAGCAGGCTCGGCGGCCTATAAAAACGCCTCCACCGACCCCTCCTCCGATGATTTTCATTATTTCCGCGGAACCGATTATGACCATGATGCGAATTTTTCCAGTATCCTGAACCGGTATAAGCTCTTTAACGGTCCTGAAGGAAACAGCCAGACCTCCTCGCAGTCAAAGGAAAGCTATTCTACCACCGCCTCCACCATGCCAAACGTGGAGGACATCAACAAGGACAACACCCTGAGTGAAACGGAGCGGTATTACCAGTATGTTGTCCAGCTGCAGCGCGACAAGATGAAGCCGGGTTCGAATTATATCACCAACGTTTACCATGCCACCGATATTCCGCTGGCAAACGGGACAAAGGGTTCGGTGACCTGGTACCAGTTCAAGATCCCCATCCGCACCCCGGACAAGGTGGTCGGCAACATCACCGATTACACCTCCATCCGCTTCATGCGCATGTTCTTCAAGAACTTCCAGCGCCCGGTGGTTTGCCGCTTTGCCACCCTGGAACTCACCCGCGGGGAGTGGCGGAAATATAATTACAGCCTGCTCAATCCAGGGGAATATATTCCCGATGACGGGCAGAACCTGACGCAGTTCGACATCGCCACCGTGAGCATCGAAGAAAACGGCAGCAAACAGCCGATCCCCTATGTGATGCCCCCGGGTATCCAGCGCGAGACCAACTGGGGATCAACGAACATGCAGAAACTCAATGAGCAGTCCATGTCGTTCAAGGTGTGCAACCTGGTCGATGGCGATGCCCGCGCAGCCTATAAAACCACCGAGTTCGACTTCCGCCAGTTCAAGCGGCTGAAGATGTTCGTTCATGCAGAACGTTCTATCCGGAACCAGAATTTAAAGACCGGGGATCTGACCATCCTGATGCGCATCGGCAGTGACTTTACCGAAAATTATTATGAATACGAAATTCCCCTCTCCTTCACCGAATGGGGAACGCAGATCACCAACCCTGATGCCATCTGGCCCACTTCAAACGAGTTTGACATCGACCTTGAACGGCTCGTCAGGGTAAAATACGACCGGCTCATCGCCATGCGCGACCATTCGGTCAACCTCACCGAATCGACGCCATATGTTGAATACGACGGCAAAAACAAGATCACCGTTGTGGGATCGCCCACCATCAGCGATGTCAGGGCGATCATGATCGGCGTCAGGAACCCGAAAAAGAGCGCGGTCACACCCGATGACGACGGGCAGCCGAAATGTGCCGAAATATGGGTGGATGAGCTGCGGCTGACCGATTTCAACAAAGTAGGGGGCTGGGCGGTAAACACGAGGGTCGCGGTCGAACTGGCCGACCTTGGAAGGGTTCAGCTGACCGGCAGCTATACCAGTGCAGGCTTTGGAACGCTCGAGCAAAAGCAGACCCAGCGCATCATGGAGTCGAACCTTGCTTTCGGGTTTACGGCCGACCTGGAACTTGGCAAGTTCTTCCCGGCAAAAACGGGCATCCGCATTCCGATGCATTACGATTATTCGATGCTGCTTACCAGTCCGAAATACGACCCGCTGAATCCCGACCTGAACCTGAGCGATGTGATCAACGCATTTTCAACCCAGCATCAGAAGGATTCGATCAAGCAGATTTCACAGGGATACACCCAGACGAAGAATTTCAACCTGATGAATGTCAGGAAGGATCGCGTCGGCGATAAAAAACCGAAAATTTACGACATTGAAAATTTCAATGTCAGTTATTCCTATTCTGAAATATTCCACAGGGACGTTGATGTTTCATACTACCTGAAGCGGCATTATACCGGCGGGCTTGGCTATACTTACTCGGCGCTCCCGAAAAACGTGCTTCCGTTCCAGCGCTCGAAGGTGCTGAACCGTACCAAAGCCCTGGCCCTGATCAAGGATTTCAATTTTTATTACCTTCCGAAGTCCTTTACCTTCAGGACCGACATGAACCGGGAGTTCGACCAGAAGCAATACAGGAACAAGAGCGCAGCCGACATCCCGATGGAGACCTTTTACATCAAACAATGGGACTGGAGCCGGTTGTTCGACCTGAAGTACGACTTTTCAAAATCTTTTAAAATTTCGCTCGTGGCCAACACCGGCGCCTATATCAATGAGCCTCCGGGACAGATCGACCGTTCAAACCGCGACCAGGTGTGGAACCAGATATTTTCGCTGGGCACCAAAAACAATTACAACCAGGTGATGGGGATCAACTGGGATGTCCCGGTCAACAAAATCCCCTATCTCGATTTCATCACGCTGAATGCGGGTTACCAGACGACCTACCACTGGACGGCGTCGCCCATCTCCCTGCAGCAGCAATATGGCAACACCATTGAAAATGCCAATTCGAAAACCCTCAACGGCGGGCTGAACTTCGTTACCCTGTACAATAAAGTGCCCTATCTCAAAAAGATCAACCAGGCCACGGCCAGCAGCCGGTCAGCCAAGCAGGAGCCGCCCAAACCGGCCAAGGATAAAAGCGTTGCCAAACAGGATTCGCTGAAGATTGAAAAGTACAAACCCGCTTTCGGAAAGGTGCTGCTCGACGGAACCCTGCGTTTCCTGATGGGAATCCGGATGGCGAAATTCACCTATACCCAGGGAAACGGGACCCTGCTGCCGGGTTTTACCCCCGAACCGGTCGCCCTGGGAAACAACTGGAACTCAAACGCACCCGGGCTGGGTTTTGTATTCGGCGACCAGCGCGACATACGCAACACGGCCATCAACCATGGCTGGATCACCACCGATACCCTGCTGAACTCGGCCTACATGAACAAATTTACCGAGAACCTCAACGTTTCTTTTACCATCGAGCCGATCAAAGACCTGCGCATCGAGGTAATTGCCAACAAACAATATTCCAAATCGCACCAGGAGTATTACAAGGCAAACGCAAACGGGACTTTCAACAGCTATTCACCCTCCGACATGGGGATGTTTTCCATGTCGTTCGTCATGATCGGTACTTCATTTAAAACGGATGATGCAACAGGCAGATCGCCGGTCTTTGAAAACATGAAACAATACCGGCTGCAGGTTGCCCGCCGGTTTTCCGCCCTGAACCCGAATTCAAAGACCACCATCGATTCGACAGGTTTCCCGCAGGGCTACGGCCCGACCGACCAGCAGGTGCTCACCACGGCCTTCCTCGCAGCCTATTCCGGCCGCGATCCGGCTAAGATAAACCTCTCGGCATTCCCGCGCATCCCGCTTCCAAACTGGCGCCTGACCTATGACGGGCTTGTCAAACTGAAGATTTTCAAGAAATGGCTGCGCACGCTCACGCTCACCCATGCCTATCTTTCGACATACAGCGTTGGCAGTTTCAATTCAAACATACGGTACGCCGAAAACGACGGAATGCCTGCTGTCATGGACGCCGCAGGCAATTTCATCCCCCACGAGGAGGCAACGGTTGTTTCGCTTACTGAACAGTTCAACCCCCTGTTCAAGATCGACATGGGGTTCCTCAACAGCCTGCTTGCCAGTGCCGAAATCAAACGCAGCAGGAACGTCTCCATGAGTTTTGCCAACAACCAGCTCACGGAGGTATCGAGCAGCGAGTATATCGTTGGACTCGGTTACCGGATCAAGGGGATAAAATTCAACTTCTCGGGGGGCATCACCGGGGGGAAAAAGACCAAGACCAACAGCGACCTGAACCTTAAACTTGACTTTTCCATCCGCCAGAACAAAACGGTGTTGCGACGCATCGACCAGGACATCAACCAGATTTCCGTGGGCCAGCAGGTCACCTCCATCAATTTTTCTGCCGACTACAACCTGAGCGTACGGTTCAACGTGAGGTTCTATTTCGATAAGATCATCAACTCCCCCTACGTTTCAAACCAGTACCGGACCTCCAACACCAAAGGGGGCATCGCGCTTCGGTTCACCCTCGGTCAGTAAACTTCCTCAAAGCCCCCGCCTTCCATTTCGGGAACATCCGGTTTTGGTTTTTCGGGTAATAATTATTCTTTCCTGTTATGGTACGTTTCGAAAAAAAGGTGTATTTTTGAACAAACATTAAAATAAATATTCTATGAACGTACCGGCAAATCTCAAGTACACAAAGGACCATGAATGGCTGAAAGTTGATGGTGATAATGCATTTGTAGGCATTACGGATTTTGCCCAGCACGAACTGGGGGACATTGTTTTCGTTGAGGTGGATACTGTTGGGGAAGCCCTTGGAAAACATGAGTCCTTCGGGACCATCGAGGCTGTCAAAACCGTTTCCGACATGTTCATGCCCGTTTCCGGTGAAATCCTGGAGTTCAACGAAGAACTTACCACAAAGCCTGAAGTGATCAACCAGGATCCATATGAGAGTGGCTGGGTAGTTAAAATCAAAATGTCCGATCCCGGCGAACTGGACGGGCTGCTCGATCCCGCGCAATACCAGGCCATCCTCCAGTCCTGATCCTGTTCACCGCGAACCTCCGCTGCTGCGGTCACCCGTCATTTTTTGCCTCCTGGAAATGGTCGTAAACCAGTTTTCCTTTGGCCATGCCGATCACCTCCTGTAATTCGGACAGGGAGGCCAGGCGGATGTTTTTAACAGATTTGAACTTCCACAACAGTTTCTGATTGATATTACTGCCAATTCCGGAGATCTCCGTGAGCTGGGGCGTCATCATCGCCTTTTCCCGGCGCTTCCTGTGGTGGGTAATGCCGAACCGGTGGGCCTCATCGCGCATCTGCTGGATGATCCTCAGCGTTTCCGATTTCTTGTCGAGGTACATCGGCAGAGAGTCGTTGGGATAGTAGATCTCCTCAAGCTTCTTCGCGATCCCGATCACCGTCATCTTTCCTGCCAGGCCGAGTTTGTAAATGCTTTTAAGGGCGGCACTCAACTGCCCCTTTCCGCCGTCGACGATGACGAGGTTGGGCAACGGTTTATCCTCATCCATCAGTCGTTTGTACCTCCTGAAGATGATCTCTTCCATGGTGGCAAAATCGTCGGGACCCTCCACCGTTTTGATATTGTAATGACGGTATTCGCCCTTGTCAGGCCGGGCGTTGATGAAGCAAACCATGGCTGCCACCGGGCTGTCGCCCTGGATATTGGAATTGTCGAAACATTCGATACGAACCGGTAATTCGGTCATCCGGAGGTCCTTCATCATCGTGTCGAGAATCCTTCGTGATTTATGTTCAGGATCGACGAGTTCCTTCTGCTTTTCGCGTTCAAGCTGGTAGTATTTCACATTTCGTTCCGAAAGTTCCAGCAGCTTTTTCTTATCGCCGATCCGCGGTACGGTAAAGGTCAGCCCCGGGATTTCATAATCCATGGGGAAGGGGACAATGATTTCCGGCGATTCGCTTTCGAACCGCTGCCTGATCTCGGTGATGGCGAGGGCAAGCAGCTCCCCGGGCGTTTCATCCAGTTTTTTGTGCAGTTCGATGGTGTGCACCTGGATGATGGCGCCGTTCATAACCTTCATGAAATTTACATACGCAAGCAGCCCGGCAGAGACGATCGAAAAAACATCCACGTTGTTGATGGAGGGGTTGACCACGGTCGACTTACTCTGGTATTTGTCTAAAAGGGCAAGTTTCTCTTTGACATAATGCGCCTTTTCAAATTCCTGGGAAGCCGCGTAACTCATCATCAGTTCCTTAAGCTGCTTTGCGACCGTGGTGATGTTGCCCTTGATGATCTCCCTGATGGCGGCGATCGACTTGTCGTAATCTTCAATGGTCTGGTAACCTTCGCACGGCCCCTTGCAGTTCCCGATGTGGTATTCAAGGCATACCCTGAACTTGCCGGCCCGGATATTCTTATCGCTCAGGGCCAGCGAACAGGTGCGCAGCGGGTATAGCTGGCGGCTTAGTTCGAGCAGGGTGTGCATCAGGCGCACATTGGCGTAGGGACCGAAGTATACCGATCCGTCGCGGACTACATGGCGGGTCGGGAAGATCCGCGGGAAGGGCTCGTTCCTGATGCATATCCACGGGAAGGTTTTATCGTCCTTCAGGGCTACATTGTAATGCGGCTGGTATTTCTTGATGAGGTTGTTCTCGAGCAGCAGCGCATCCTGTTCGGTCTCAACAACGATGTACCGGATGTCGGCGATCCTGCGCACCAGCATCTGCACTTTGCCGCTGATGGAGTTGATCTTGGTGAAATAGGAGCTGACGCGTTTCTTCAGGTCTTTGGCCTTGCCGACATATATGATCTTGTTCTTATCGTCGAAATACTGGTAAACCCCCGGCTTATGGGGCAGGCCCCTGACGATGGACTCCAGGTGTGAAAAATATTTATTCAGCGAACCGGCCACTTCTTTTTCTGAATTTGATCACAAAGATACCTGATTTTCCGGTCGTGGATCAACTCCGGGGGCCGCTGCCCGGATGGCTGATCGAAACCGGCATTGCTAACGTTTTGGCAACCCGTTCACTCCCTGCCCCGCATTGATGAAACCCAGCCGCCTGAATGCTTCCAGGGTGATCTCTTTTCTGGTGCCGGCGAAGTCGGTAAAGTCATCCCGGTTGAGGGGCTCCACCATCGTGGCAAAGAACCAGACCTTTTTCCCGGCCTCGAGATATCCCACGAACCATCCGTAGTTATTGCTGTTCCTTACGGCCCAGCCGGTTTTGCCGCTGAGCGTATAACCGGGTCCGCTTTCATTCAGCATGATCTCTTTCACCGCCACGATGGTGGACCGGCTGAGGGGGAGTTTCCCGGTGTAAAGGCGCCTGATAAAATCGACCTGCTGCCTGGGTGTGATCCTGGAATTGCCTTCAAGCCAGAAAAGATCGATGTTCCCCGGGTGAACATCCATGGAGCCGTAGCCGAGTTTCTCAAGGTTCTGCTTCATCCGGTCGTAACCGATCGAACGTGCCACCTCCTGGTAACAGGGTACGCATGAAACCGCGAAGGCCTCCTTCAGCCGGAGGTCCTGGTTCCACTGGGGAAGACGGCGTTTTTCACCATTCCACCTGAAGACATGGCCGGTGTCGATCGCCCCGGTTTCCAGCCCGATCAGGGTGTTGACGATTTTAAAAGTGGAGGCAGGCAGGTAACCGCTGTCCCATTTTGCCGGATCATACCCGTAGTATTCTTTTTTTTCAGGATCGAAGATTAAAATGGTGCCGGTCATCTTACTTTCTTCGAAAACCGGTTTTAAATCAAGGGATTGCTGCGGGTTCATGATGCCATTGCGGAGGTATGGGGTCAGGAGCGAATCGTTCCCTGATTTCAGGGAGGTAACCTGCCGCATCAGCGCATTGGGCACGGTAGCCGACAGGATATACTGTTCGATTTTCCACCCGCCGGCCCGCTTGCTGATCACGCCCGAGCCCCGGCAAAGCCCCATTTTCGTTGACAGGAGTTCGTCGAACCAGGCGGTACTGCCATCCCCTGAAAGGAAGATGTTACGCGAAACGGTTTTGAACGCCCAGGTCTGGTGACGGTCGAACCAGGGTTTGCTCCACCTGCTGAACCCGGCAGTTGTCCAGCGCTCGGAAGCATCCGTGCCGATATAGACTCCTTCGGGACTCATCGCACCGATATAGGCCGCATGATGACCTTCAGCAGCGTCAAGGTGCCATTGGTCCATAAACCGGGTCAGCACGTTTTTCACACTATCTTCCCTTTCCTGGGCGATCGCAGGATGCAGTGCCAGGAAAAAAAAGGAAAGGAGGAGCGCCGGAAGGGGGAAACGGAAGCCTGGCATTTTTTTTCGGTAAATGTAGCAAAATATTTTTTCCATCCGGAAGGTGCCGGCGTCATGCCGCTTTAATGCATCTGTGCATCTTGAGAATTTTGATCTCTTTGTTCATTATCAGGAAAAATAGTTGAATAATTTTTCAGACCTTTGAGAAAAAAGAGGACCATGAAAAAGCCATCACTATTATTTGTTTTATTAGCCCTGATTACCATTCAACTCGCCTATGCACAGGGCAAAAAAAGTGAGTTCAAAGTGTTGAAAATGATCCCGGTAGAGGGAAATACCGGTTGGGATTACCTGACTGTCGACAAGGCCGGCCAGCGGTTGTTCGTCTCGCACGGAACCTGTGTGGAAGTTGTTGACCTTAAGACCGACAAGTCCATCGGGCAGATCCCGAATACCCCCGGGGTTCACGGGATTGCACTGGTACCGTCACTGAACAAAGGTTTCATTACAGCCGGCCGCATTGATTCAGTCATTGTTTTCGACATGAAGACACTCAAGGTCCTGGATAAGATCAAGACCGGGAAAAATCCTGATGCCATTCTTTATGATGCCTTCACCAACAGGATTTTCACCTTCAACGGCAGGGACAATTCCATTACAGCCATTGACCCTAAAACGAACCGAGTTGCCGGCACGATGCCTGTCTCAGGGAAACCTGAGGCCGCCGTGTCAAACGGGAAGGGAAAAATTTTCTGCAACATCGAGGATAAATCGACCGTGGTGAAATTTGATGCCCTTACGCTGAAACAGGAGGCGGAGTGGCCGCTCGATCCCGGCAAGGGACCTTCGGGCCTTGACATGGATGTGAAAACCAACCGGCTCTTCTCGGCATGCAGTGATTCGAAACAGATCGTGGTCATGAACGCCGACAACGGCAAGATCGTTGCAACGCTGCCAATGGGCGACCGGTGCGACGGCATTGTCTTTATCCCCGCCGGGCGCTATGCCGTTTCGTCGAACGGCGACGGCACAGCAACCATCGTGCAGGGTGACGGACCTGACCAGTACAAGGTTGTTCAGACGCTCGAAACCCGGAAGAGTGCACGCACCATCACCTATGACGAAACTACCGGGAGAATTTACATGTCATCTGCCGAGGTAAACATGGACAACGGAAAAAGGAGTGTGGTTCCGGGCTCATTTAAGATCGTGGTTGTTTCAAAATAGCAAACCTCCACAGCGATACTGCATGAAAGACGGGAAATTACATTTGCTTGCCATCGATGATAACCCCGATAACCTGGTCACGCTCAGGGCCTTGATTTCGGATGCGTTTCCATCGGCCATCCTGGAAACATCTCTCACAGGGATCCAGGGGATTCAGAAAGCCATAGCCGGTGATCCCGATATGATCTTCCTGGATGTGCTGATGCCCGGCATCGACGGGCTTGATATATGCCGCATGATCAAGTCGGATGACCGGATCAGCCACATACCGGTCATCATCCTAACTGCGCTGGGGAGCAACCGGCAGACGCGCATTGACGCACTGGAGGCCGGGGCCGATGCATTCCTCCCGAAACCCCCCGACCCGGTAGAACTCACGGCACAGGTAAGGGCCATGGCCAGGCTCAAGGCGGCCGGCGACATGCAGCGGGATGAGAACGACCAGCTGGTTTCGCTGGTACGTACCCGTACCATTGCCATTGAAAAAGAGCTGGAGGAGCGCCGGAAAACGGAACTCGAACTTCAAAAGGCAAATCTCCGGCTGAAAGAAACCCAGGCAGCCACCCTGAACCTGCTCGAAGACCTGAGTTACGAGATGGAGATCAGAAAAAGCTATGCGGCCGAACTGGTCAGGGCCAAAGAACGAGCAGAGGAGAGCGACCGCCTGAAATCGGCCTTCCTTGCCAACATGTCGCATGAGATCCGCACGCCGATGAACGGGATTATAGGGTTTTCGGGGTTCCTGGCTGAACCCGACCTTAACGCGGCCGAACGTGACCGGTTTTTAAAGATCATCAACGATAATTGTCAGCAACTGCTCCACATTGTAAGCGATATCATCGACATTTCAAAGATCGAAGCTGGCGTCGTCGATCTTGAATCGGTTGATTTCTGCCTGAACGAACTGATGGACAACCTCTACCAGAACTACCATCCGAGGGCGGCCGCAAAGGGGCTTTCCCTTTCGCTTTATAAAGACCTCGAATGTGATGACTGCAGTATCGCAAACGATCAGTCGAAATTGAGACAGGTGCTTGACAACCTTCTTACAAACGCGTTAAAATTTACCGACCGCGGGGAGATCAAATTCGGCTACCACCTGGTGAATTCGAGGCTGCAGTTCTTTGTTGCCGACACGGGCATCGGGATCGACCCGGCAAATCATGAAGCGGTATTTAACAGGTTCTGGCAGGTTGAAACCGGTCTTGCGCGGCAGTATGGCGGCACCGGGCTCGGACTATCAATTTCACGGGCCTTTATCCGCGAAATGGGTGGCGTCATCCGTTGCGATTCAGTTCCCGGGAAGGGGAGCCAGTTTAATTTCGACCTGCCCTATGTCCATTCGGTGCACAAACAAAACACACCGGCTCCCGGTTCCTGCGGCCCGGAAGGAATTGGCGGGAAAACAATCCTGGTTGTGGAGGATGAAGAGTATAATTTCGAATTCCTGAGGATCATCCTGCTGAAATACCACCTGAAGACGCTGCATGCCTGGAACGGGGAAGAGGCGATAAAAATATTCTCCGGCAACCGGGAGATCGACCTGGTGCTGATGGACTTCAAACTGCCCGACATCCCCGGCCAGGAAGTTACACGCAGGCTGCTCGAACTGCGCAGGGGTGTCCCGGTGATCGCCACCACCGCCTACGCCATGACGGGTGATCGCGAAAAGGCGGTCAACGCGGGGTGTATCGATTACCTGCAGAAACCCATCAGGGTGGAGGAGTTGGTCGGTCTGCTGAATAAATACCTGGTCCGGAAGGGATTGCCCGGTTAAAAGAGAATAAAAGAGATGACAGATCTGAGAAGTGATACGGTTACCCGGCCATCTGCCGGGATGCTGGAGGCAATGTTTTCGGCCAGGGTAGGGGATGATGTTTTCAGGGATGATCCCTCCGTGAATGCCCTGGAAGAGAAGGCAGCCCTGCTTTTCGGGAAGGAGGCCGCACTCTTCTGCCCTTCCGGGACCATGACCAACCAGGTTGCCGTCAATGTCCACACCCGGCCCGGGGATGAGATCATCTGCCACCAGTACGCCCACATTTACTATTACGAAGGCGGAGCCGTCATGCGAAATTCCGGGGCATCGGTATGCCTGCTCGGAGGCCCGCGCGGACTCATTACTGCAGCAGAGGTTGAAAGCCACATCAACCCCGATGATATTCACCGTCCCGTAACTTCCCTGGTCGAGGTTGAAAATTCGATGAACAAAGGAGGCGGCGCCCTTTACCGCTATGAGGATCTCGAAGGGATATCGGCTGTTTGCAGGAAGCACGGGCTGAAATTCCACCTTGACGGCGCGCGTATTTTCAATGCGTTGGCCGAAACCGGCGAGGAACCCGCGAAGTACGCACAGTTGTTTGATTCAGTCTCGGTTTGCCTGTCAAAAGGGCTGGGTGCCCCCGTCGGTTCACTGCTCCTGGGCGATCAGTCATTCATAACAAGGGGCAGGCGCGTCAGGAAGGCTTTCGGCGGAGCCATGCGGCAGGCGGGATACCTGGCAGCAGCCGCTATTTATGCACTTGACAACAATGTTGCCCGGTTGAAAACCGACAATGACCGGGCCAGGTATCTTGGAAATGTACTGCAGGATCTTCCTTTTGTTGAATCGGTAGCCCCTGTTGAAACAAACATCGTGATCTTTTCTCTTCGGAATGAGGTCGGTTCGGGGCAGTTCCTTGCCCGGTTAAGGGAACATGACATTCACGCGTTGCCGATAGACTCCCGTACCGTGCGGTTCGTGACCCATCTCGATTTCACCGAAGACATGCTCCTCCGGGTTGAATCGGTCCTTAAATCCCTTGTCTTTTAACCTCTTCCCCTGCACAAAGCCCGGTTTAGAACTTTGCGTTTTGAACTACCGGTCCTTCATTCCGTCCCATCCCTGGGCCTTGATGGGAATCGACTTGCCATCGGGAGTGATCATGTTCTTGCCCTCAGCGGCTGCCGTCATGTGCCCGATGATGGAGATCCCGCCGACATCCCTGATCTTTTCATAATCGGTTTGCGGAACCGTGAACAGGAGTTCATAATCCTCACCCCCGCTGAGCGCCGCAACACTGGGGATGATTTTGTATTCCTTGGCAAGTTCGCGGGTATATTCATCCATGGGGATCTTCGCTTCGAACAGTTTGCATCCCACATCCGACTGCTTGCAGATGTGCAGGATCTCGGAGGCCAGCCCGTCGGAAATATCGATCATGGAGGTGGGTTTTACGCCAAGCCCGATCAGCAGGTTCCTGATATCAGTCCGTGCCTCGGGTTTGAGCTGGCGGCCAATCTGGTAATCGAAACCTGAAAGTTCGGGCTGCATGTTGGGATCGACATGGAACACCGATTTTTCGCGTTCCAGCACAAGCAACCCGATGTAGGCGCTTCCAAGATCGCCGGAAACGCACAACAGGTCGCCCTGCCTGGCCCCGCTGCGGTAAACCACCTCATCCTTCTTTGCCACCCCAAGGATGGAAACGGAAATTGTAAGGCCTTTAACATTCGATGTGGTGTCGCCGCCAACCAGGTCCACCCTGTATTTGTTGCAGGCCATGAGTATCCCTGCGTAGAGTTCGTCGAGTGCTTCGGCAGAAAACCGGCTTGAAACGGCCAGCGAAACGGTCATTTGCCTGGGAACGCCGTTCATGGCGGCGATATCGGAAATATTGACAACGGCCGCCTTGTATCCCAGGTGTTTGAAAGGCATGTAGGTAAGGTCGAAATGGATGCCCTCAACCAGGAGATCGGTTGAGAAAAGCATTACATCGTCACCCGCGTCAATGACGGCGGCATCATCGCCTATCCCCCGGAGTGTTTCGGGATGGTATATCTCCACATTGCGGGTAAGCCGGTCAATCAGTCCGAATTCGCCCAGTTCGGCCAGGGAGGTCAGCCTGGGCTTTTCTTCAGCGTTTTTTTTATCTTTTTTCTCGTACATGGAAAAGGTAAGGGTGATAAACAATTTTGCTGCAAAAGTACAACTAATGGCTGAACCCGGCTCAGTCGAGATAGAATGACATCAGCCGGAGCAACTGGTCCTTTTTAATCGGTTTTGCAATGTAGTCATCACACCCGGCGTCGATGCTTTTCTCCCTGTCGCTCGACATGGCATAGGCCGTTTGGGCGATGACCGGCAGTTCTTCCCTGATTGTTTTGATCTCCTTCGCAAGTTCCCACCCGTTTGAATCGGGAAGCCGGATATCAAGCAGGACCAGGTGGAAGTTTGACAGTTGGGAATACATCTTCCTGACCTCCTCCCCGTTGAAAGTGCAGATCAGTTCTGCCCCTGTCCGGCTGAGAATGGCCGTAAGCAGCCGCATATTGTTGTCGTCGTCTTCAACCAGCAGGATCTTACGTCCATGCCAGTTATAGCGTTTTGCGGGGACGGCCGTCCCGGCATCACCATCGCCGGAGCCGGTGACAACAGGATCGGGCGTGAGGATGAAGGGAAGGCTGAAATAAAAGGTGGTGCCGGTTCCGGGTATCGATTCAACACGGATATCGCCCCCGAGGAGTTCAAGCGACCCTTTGCAGATAGAAAGCCCGAGACCGGTGCCACCGTATTGATGAACATTCTGCCGTTCTGCCTGGCGGAAATGTTCGAAGATAAGGGATTGGTTGTCTTGTGAAATCCCGATACCGGTATCGGCCACAAAACAAGTGATCCTGCCATTTTCGGGCAGGTGGTACCCATACCGGATCGTGCCATTTTCGGTAAATTTGATCGCGTTGTCGATCAGGTTGGTAAAAACCTGCTTGATGATGAAAGGATCGCTTTGAAAAGTCAGCTCTCCGGGTTGGTCCGGGATGACGCATGTGATCGCAAGGTGCGATTTGTTGAACCGCCCGGTCTTTTTACTTGTCACCGTGCTGATCTCCTCCAGGATCTGGTTGATGTAAACTTTTTCCAGTTGGATGGTAGCATTGCCCGATTCGATCCTTGAAATTTCCAGGATGTCGTTGATGATCCGCATGAGGTCGTCCGATCGCGACTGGACGATTCCTGCATACAGGTGCCGGTCTTCGCCGGAGATGTCGGGGTCGATGAGCAAACCTGCAAACCCGATGATGGCATTCATCGGGGTGCGGATCTCATGGCTCATGTTGGCCAGGAAGGTCGATTTGAGCCGGTCGCTCTGCTCCGCCTTCTCCTTGGCTGCCGTGAGTTCGGCGATCATCTGCTTGCGATCGGAAACATTTCGTGCAAGGATCACCAATCCTTGCCTGCTGCCGTCAGCGTTGAACAGCGGGACTTTAAGGACATCAAAAATTTTCAGGCTGCCGTCGGTGCCGGGAATGGCCTCCTCCGTGCGGTATACACCACCCGATTGCCAGGTCTTTTCGTCCGAGTCAAGGCAGGTTAGGAAGGCATTTTCATAGACAGGGTCGGCACATTTCGCCAATTCGGCATCTGTTTTTCCAAAGTAGTCGATACCCTTCAGCGAAAAAAGCTCAATATAGGCATCATTGGCGATCAGCCAGCGCCCAAGCCCGTCCTTGAAGCAGATGATGTCGGGGGTCGACTGGATGAGCGTCCTGAACCGATCTTCACTTTCGCGCAGGATATTTTCCATCTCGGTCTGCCTGGTAATGTCGGTCAGGGATGTCACCCGGACCCGTTTTCCCTTGTAGTGCATCATTTTCCCGCGCAGCATGCACGGGAAAGTTGTGCCGTCCTTCCTCAGGGCTGTTGCCGGGTAGGGTTCCTCCGCGCCCGAAAGCATCTGGTTCATGACCTTTTCACGGTCGGCCGGCACGATCCATTCGGTTCCATACCTGCCGATGGCCTCATCGGAAGTATATCCGAATATCTTTTCAGCAGTACGGTTCTGTTCCACGCATATCCCATTCTCGGAAATGAAAATCGATTCGAAGGCGGCGTCGCTGAGCCCCTGGTATTTTTCGCGGCTCTCCTCGAGTTCAGCCTCCGCCCGTTTCCGTTCGGTGATATCGGTGACCACGCCCGTCATCCGGCGGGTGGCAAGATTTACTTTGGTGGTGATCTCCAGGATCTTATTGTTGTATTCCAGCTGGAAAGTCTGGGTGTCGTTGCCCAGGATGAGGGAGCCAAGGAATGGAAGTACCGCTTTGAGGTTTTTTTCTGTAAGCCACTCCTTCGCCAGTTTCATGATGTTTTGACCGACGATTTCCTCTTTTGGAATACCGAGGATGTGCTCCAGGGCCCTGTTCACCGAAAGCACTTTCCCAAGAAGGGTGGTGTGTGCAATTCCTTCAGAAACTGTTTGAAAAATATCCAGGTAGTTTTTCTCGCTCTCCTGCAGGAGGGAGGTTGATTGCACGGAACTGGCGATCAGGTTCTTCAACTGCAGGTTGTTGTAAGCCTTTTCAGAGAGGATCTTCGTGAATGCGGACAGCATGTTTGAAACTTTGGTAAACTGTTCAACCGACATTACCGGAACCTCCTCAAGGGCCTCCATGAAATCCTGCCGGCGGGCGCCTATTTCAGCAGCATAGTCCGCCATCTTCTTCTCATCGATCTGTGCGTCACGCACCTGGCCGATCATCCAGTTGGCAACATGAACGCCGCCCACGGTGATGCTGGTGCCGGCATCCCACAAACCGCCGCTGAGACAGGGCTGTATGGTTGGTCCGGCCGGATTCTGCCGGCCTATGATCGCATCGGACCTGAAACAATTTTCAAGCCCTTTTCCTGTTTTCCTGATGATATCGCTGCAAAGCCGGCAGAAATTGCTGGGTTTGGTGATGGGACTGCCATCGGGATGGGTAATGACGGATGCTACCCCGTTGGCGTCCGAGAAAAGATCCTGCAGGTGCTGTATCTCTCCGAGGTCGAAAATATCGACGAAAGAGATGTTTCCTGCCGGCGTGGTGTTTTTCCCTGGTTTATCCATGGTGCTCTTTTTGATCTTCCTGGTTATTTTTCCTCCCTGCGAAGGATGTCATTGGCCTTTTGCAATTCGATCTCCAGTACTTTGGCCACGGTGATGTCGGCAAAAGTGATCACCAGTCCGTCGATCCGGTCGTCGACGGTACGGTAGGGCATGATCCTGACGCGAAACCATTTGCCGTTATTGGCCGACATGTCCGCCTCATACGAGGTGAGCGTTTCTATAACCCTGATGGCATCCGATTCAATACCGGGATACTGCAGGTTGGTTACAAGGTCGGTAAAAGGTCGGCCGATATCGGTGACCCGCAGTTTGAATATCCGGGTCACCTGGTCGGTGAACCTGCGGATGTTCAGTTTCCTGTCGAGGAACAGGGTGGCAATTTCGGTGCTGTTCAGCAGGTTCCTCATGTCGTCGTTTGCCTGGATATAGTCGCCCACTTTGCGCTGCAACTCGATGTTGACGGTCTGCAACTCCTCATTCAGGCTCTGCATCTCCTCCTTCGAGGTTACAAGCTCTTCGTTTGTCGACTGGAGCTCCTCGTTGGTCGACTGGAGTTCCTCATTGATTGATTTCAGCTCCTCCTGCGACGTTTGCATCTCTTCACGCAAGCTCTGCAGGTCCTCATTGCGCCGCTGCAATTCGCGATCGAGTTCCTTTTCCCTGGTCGTCGGTTTTCTCTTTATACTCACGGTACCCGGTGGGGTTGGCCCGGCTACAGCCTCAACCTCGGTAAAGACCAGGATGATCATGCCCCTTGCCGACTGCGTGTGTTCAATTTGCTGGGCAGTAAGGTTTATCATTACGGGACCGTTGTTGGCCGCCATTTTGACATTTTTAAGCTCCACCGGGCTGAAATGATCCTTCACCCTGCGCAACAGGGATGGCAATTCCTGCCGCAACCCTTCGTGGGCCATGACATGGATGTTCCAGTTGGCCTTGCCCGCCACGGGTTCAAGGTACCTTCCCGTGTGGCCTGTAATGTAAAGAATATTGCCATGATCATCGACTAGCACGCTGGGGGGGGCAAAATGCTTCAGGACGAATTGTTCGGCTACCGACTCTAAGCTGCCGGGGGATTTTACCACTGGTTTTTTTTCGCCCCCGGCGCGCTTTGTCCGAAGGAAGGCACTCGGGAAATCGTTCAAGTCGGGGGTGACAGGGATAAAGGTCCGGCGGAAAATTTTCAGCCTGTTGTCGATCTCTTCGAACCCATCGTGACTGTTACCGAGGGTTTCCGATGTTCCAAGCACCAGGATCCCTCGTGGGTTAATACTGTAATTGAACAGGATGAACAGCTTTTTCTGCAGGTCAGGCTCCATGTAGATCAGCATGTTGCGACAGGTAAGGATGTCGAGCTTTGTAAAGGGAGGGTCCCGGATCACGTTCTGCGGGGCAAAGACCACCAGTTCGCGGATCATCGTGTTGATGCGGAATCCATTGTTTTCAGGGGTGAAAAAACGGTTGATCCGTTCAGGGGAGACATCAGCCGTAATGTTGTGCGGGAAAAAGCCCTTCCGGGCAATTTCAATGGCATCCTGGTCCAGGTCGGTGGCGAAGACCTGCAGGGTCATGTTTTTTGGTTTTTTCAGCTTTTCAAGCACCTCCCTGAAGACGATTGCCAGCGAATAGGCCTCTTCACCCGTTGAACAGCCGGGGACCCAGCAACGGAACACATACCCGTCGGGCAGTTCGTTGATCAGGCCGGGAAGTGCTTCGTCGCGGAGTTTATCCCAAACGGCGGCATCGCGGAAGAAACTGGTAACCCCGATGAGCAGTTCCTTGAACAGAATTTCAATCTCCGACGGGTTTTCCTGGAGGAAACGGACATAACTTGTGATCTTGTCGATCTGGTGAATGCCCTTTCTCCGTTCGATCCTGCGGAACAAAGTGTTTTTCTTGTAAAGGGAGAAGTCATGGCCGATGTGTTCGCGCAACAGGATGATGATCTTGTCGAGATTGCTCTTGTTTTTCAGGTCCAGTTCGGGATCGGTTTTAAGAGCCGGGTTGAATTGCAAAAGGGAGATCAGCCTGGCGGGAAGCTCTTCGGCCGGCGCAATGATGTCGGCGATGACGGCTTCGGTGGCGCTGCGCGGCATCCCGTCAAATTTTGCCGTGAGAGGGTCCTGCACAAGCACCATCCCGTTCTTTTCCTTGATGGCCTTGAGCCCGAGGCTCCCGTCCGATCCCATTCCCGAGAGGATGATCCCGATGCTTTTTTCCTGGAGGTCATCGGCCAGCGACCGGAAAAAGATATCGACCGGCAAACGCAGCCCGCGCGATTCAACAGGGTCGAACAAATGAAGGGCGCCGTTGAGGATCGACATGCTCTTGTTGGGAGGAATCACGTAAAGGCAACCCGGCTTCACAATGAGATTGTCGGCCGCCTGGTAAACCTTGAGGGGGGTTATCCTTTGAAGCAGTTCCGGCATCATCCCGCATGGGTCGGGTCGAGGTGCTGGATCACAATGAAGGCAAAAGCCGTACCTGCAGGCACATTAGCGAAAAACTGCTCAAGAGCCTCCAGTCCGCCAGCCGAAGCCCCGATTCCCACAATGGGGAAACGACCTTTCCCGAATTGGGTATACGGAAGGTCTTTTGCCTGTTTTACCGGCGCCTGGCGTTTGATTGGCATGATTTGGAGGTTTGAGGATTCATGGATGTTTTGATAATGACGATTGACGAATGACGAATGACGAATTTATTGATTTCCAGGGTAAAAGGAGATGATTTCCAGCAACTGGTCTCTTCATCCTCCAATACCAGGATTTTCTTCCCCGACCAGTCGTACCCGGGATGCGGCACCACGGCCGGCTCCTTTTTCTGATTCCCGGCTTCCGCAGCAATGCCGTGTGAAGGAGTGTGGCAGGGAAGGGAAAACCAGAAGGTACTGCCTTGCCCGGCAACAACAAAGGCAAGAAGCGATGCCACGAGGAAAAAAAAGGGAATATGGTGAATGCCTGGATCATTGTTCACTGGGTTTTGCCGGAACCCGGTTGAAAAAACCGGAGATCAGTTTCATTAACTCCTCTCTCCGGATGGGTTTTGCAATATAGCCATTGCACCCCGCAGCCAGCGACTTTTCCTTGTCGCCCGATAACCCGTAGGCGGTCTGGGCGATAATGATCACGCCGGGGTTGAATTTGCGGATTTCGCGGGTCGCGTCGTACCCGTCCATAACCGGCATCTTGATATCCATCAGCACCAGGTCGATATCAGGGTTTGCCCGGCAAACATCCACGGTCTCAGTTCCGTTTCGCGATTGCAGGATCTCACTGCTGAAGTTCTTCAGCGACAGGGTGATGAAAACCGCCGACGCTTCATCGTCCTCAGCAAGCAATATCTTGAGGGGCCTGATTTTGGAGGGTGGAGCAGGCTCCGCCAGGGGATTGCCCCCCTGAACGTCGGGTGTTGCGGTCAGGTAAGGAAGGGTGAAAAAGAAGACAGAACCTTTTCCCTCTGAGCTTTCAACGCGGATGGATCCTCCCAGCATCTCAACGAAAGCTTTTGAAATCGACAATCCAAGCCCGGCACCCTGGAAGGCCCTTTTGTCGGATATGTCGGCCTGAACGAAACTTTTGAAGATCGCCTGGAGGCGGTCGGGAGGGATACCGATGCCGGTGTCCTTCACAAAAAATTCGAGATCACGGTCCTTTAAGGTGTAGCCGAAAGAAACCTGACCCCTGTCGCAAAATTTGATCGCGTTTTTAACAAGTCCGGTCAGGATTGCATACAATTTCTCCCGGTCGGTACTGATGACAGCCAGCTCTTTGGAGAGCGGTTTGGAACAGCTCAGTTCAAGCCCCTTCTGTTCCGCTTCGGGTTTAAAAAAAGTGTAGATGTATTCGATCTGTTCATTCACGTTGGTTTCGCTAATATACATCTCCATCTGGCCTGATTCAATCTTGGCGATGGTCACAATATCGTTGATGATGTTGAGCATGCGCGCACCGCTTTTTTCAATGATGCGGATGTACTTCTGCTGTTCCGCCCCCGTAAGTTCAGGCTCCTTGAGCAACCCCGCAAACCCGAGGATCCCGTTCATCGGCGTCCTGATCTCGTGGCTCATGTTGGCCAGGAAGGCCGATTTCAGCCGGTCGCTTTCCTCGGCCCTGTCCTTGGCCTCCACCAGGTCGATCATTAGTTTCCGCTTTTCGGTGACATCCTCCTTGATCCCGATGAAGTGGGAAATTTCCCCTTCGCTGTTCACCAGCGACGAAATGACGGCACTCTCCCAGTAAGAATCCCCGTTTTTCTTCCGGTTCTGGAATTCCCCGTGCCAGTCCTTCCCCGACAGGATGGTATCCCACATCTCCCTGTAAAATTCGCGTGTCTGGTTCCCCGACTGGAGCAACCTCGGGTTCCGGCCCCTGATCTCATCGAGGGAATACCCGGTTATTTCAGTAAATTTGGGATTGGCGTATTCAATGTTCCCGTTTTTATCGGTTATCACGATGGTCACCGGACTCTGGCTGATCGCCTGGCTGAGCAATTTTATCTGCTTTTCTGCCATGATGCGTTCGGTGATGTCGCGGATGGCCCCGTCGATATGATGGGGGTTCCCTTCCGGGTCTGTTATTAAGCGGGCGTTGATGGAAACATACCGGATGTCACCGGTTTTTGTCCGGAGTTTAAGTTCGTAATCCCTGAGTTCCCCCGACTTCCGGATGGACTTCAACAGGATATCCCTGTCTTTTGGCTCGGCATACAGGGAGTAAACGGGCTGTCCGAGGATATCCTCCCGGTTGAATTCGGAAAAATGCTTGATGGAGGGACTGATTTCAAGTACGATGCCGGAAAGGTTAGTCTGGTAAAATACATCCTGGACGTTTTCAAAGATCGAACGGTATTTCTCCTCGCTGATCCGCAGCGCCTCCTCGCCGGCCTTCCTGGCCGCGTTCTCATTCCGGAGATCCTCCAGCAGGTTGAGGGTTGCAATGTTTGTTTCCTGCAGGTCCCGCGTCTGTTCGGCAATAAGCGATGCCAGGCGTTCCGACTCATTCCTTTTTTCCAGGTTTGAAAGTTTGATTTTCACCATGGCCCGGATCTGCGCGGTCAGTTCTATCGGGTCAAGCGGTTTTGCAAGAAAGGCCTCGGCACCTGCTTCCAGGGCCCGCAGGCGGCTGTCCTTGTCCCCTTTCAACGCTGTGACGAACACCACCGGGATATCGCCCAGGTATTTGTCGGCCTTTAAAATACGGCAAACTTCGAATCCGTCCATGACCGGCATGACGATGTCGAGCAGGATCACATCGGGATCTTCCGCCGTGGCGATCGAAAGCCCTTCCCTGCCATCGCAGGTGGTGAGGATCAGTGCATCCGGGAAGGTCTCTTTAATCAGTGCCTTGATGGTAACCAGGTTGTCAGGGTTATCATCAATGGCCAGAATCTTAATTCGCCTGTTGGCCATAAATAATATTGCTAATTGTTTTGTAAAACAGCTTTTCTTCAATGGGTTTTGCGATGTATGCGTCAAACCCGTGTGCCATGATGGCGGCGCGATCGGTAATCATCGCGCTGGCGGTCAGTGCAACGACGGGGATGTGCTGCATCCCCTCCTCGCTGCGGATGGACCTGAACGTTTCGATGCCATCGGCCCCCGGCAGCGCGATGTCCATCAGGATCATGTCGGGCAGGTGCCGCCTTGCCAGTTCGATCCCTGCGGCGCCGTGCTCCGCGCCGATGACGGTAAAACCTTCCGAAAGCAGTGCCTTGACGGTAATCATGTTGTCGGGGTTGTCCTCGATGACCAGCACCAGCGGCAGACCACCCGGCCGGTCGGTTGCCACCGGCTTCATCTCCCTCCGGATTGCTGCCGGTTGTATCATCGCGGCGACCGATCGGAGCAGTTCCTCGCGGTTCACGTCGCCCTTCTGGATGAGCTGGTGGATGTTGTTCCGTTTTAAAAAACTGAGGTCCTCCTTCGTAATGTGCTTGGCGGTAAGAATCAGCACGGGGATGTAAGCCGTTTTTTCAGCTTCGCGCAGGGTTTTAAGCACTTCGAAGCCGTCGATGCCGGGCATCATCAGGTCGAGGATGATGGCGTCGGGAATGGTGACGGCCACCAGCCGGAGCGCCTCCTCCCCGTCGTGCGCAACCAGCAGGCGGTAACCGCTCTC
>CAIMWF010000135.1 GCA_903845055.1 uncultured Bacteroidales bacterium
GGCCGGTTTCCGAAGGGTTTCGGCCAGGTTAACAAATAAAAAGATGAAAAACGGAAAGAAAAAGATAAACCCTGATGATATAAAAATCAGGCAGATCAACATCAAGGATTACGATCAGATCATGAGACTGCAGTTGAAATGTTTCGTGAACATGAAGCCATGGAAAAAGGAACAAATTCAAAGCCAGATCGATATTTTTCCCGAGGGCCAGCTATGCATTGAATATAAATCCAGGATCGTTGCCTCCTCTTCCTCCCTGATCGTTGACATTGAGATTTACGACAAGGAGCATAAATGGTATGATATCAGTGATCATGGTTATATTACGAATCACAACCCCGACGGCGATACCCTGTATGGCATTGAGATCATGGTTGACCCGGATTTCCAGGGAATCGGTCTTTCGAGAAAGATCTATGATGCCAGGAAAGAGATTGCCATCCAGTATAACCTCAGGAGGATCGTCCTTGGCGGCAGAATACCGGGTTTGGTCAATTACAGGGATAAACTGACGGTTGAAGCCTACATTGACGAGGTTACCAAAAAAAACATATTCGACCCGGTGCTTTCCGTTCAGATCGCCAATGGATTCATCCTGAAGCGGATCATCGAGAAATATCTCGAGATGGACGAAGATTCTTCGGGATATGCGACCTATCTTGAATGGACCAACCTGTATTACAAGCCGAAACAGGTTAAACATTACTATTCATCCAATCCCGTAAGGATATGCGCTGTTCAATACCAGATGCGAAGAATCAAGTCGTTCGAGAAATTTGCACAGCAGGTCAAATATTTCGTTGATGTGGCATCCGATTATAAGTCGGATTTTGTTCTTTTTCCCGAGTTGTTCACCACGCAGCTGCTTTCTTTTTTAAAAAACAAGAACCCGCGCAATGCCGCAAAGGAACTTGCCGGGTTTACGCCCCGGTTTATTGAACTTTTCAAGGATCTGGCAGCGAAGTTCAACCTCAATATCATTGCTGGCTCCCACTTTATCATCGAGGATGACCGGCTGTTCAACGTCGCCTGCCTGTTTCACAGGAACGGGGAGATCGATAAACAATACAAACTCCATATCACCCCGAGTGAGAAAAAATACTGGGGTGTTGAGCATGGGAATAAAATAGAGGTTTTTGATACCGATAAAGGGAAAATTGCCATCCAGGTTTGCTATGATGTTGAATTCCCCGAATTAAGCAGGATTGCAGTCGAAAAGGGAGCCAGGATCATCTTTGTGCCTTTTTGCACGGATAACCGCAACGGCTATTTGCGCGTCCGCTATTGTGCCCAGGCAAGATGCGTGGAAAACCAGGTTTATGTTGCCATTGCCGGCAATGTCGGCAACCTTCCCGACGTTGTAAACATGGATGTGCAATATGCGCAATCGGCCATCCTTACGCCGTCCGACCTCTTCTTTGCCCGCGACGGGATTGCGGCCGAAGCCACGCCGAACATTGAAGGTGTTGTGATCCATGATGTGGACATTGAGGCTTTACAACAGCGCAAAGGCTCCGCAGCCACGCGTAACTGGGATGACAGGAGAACAGACCTGTATAAGATTGTCTACGAGGATAAAGCATAAGAGAGGGCACAGGCCGTCCCCGGCGCTTGGCCGAAAGAGGCTGGTTTGCAGATTGTCCCCGTTCCCCGGGTTTCAGGAATCCTGTCCCTCTTCGTCATCATCCGACTGCCTTGAGTAGGAGGGCTGATGATTGCGAACGATCTCCGCATAACGCATGTATACATCATCGACAATGTCTTCCCACGGGTGGTAAATGGTCTTCCGTGCCCCTTCCCCGGCTTTTTTAACAGCATCAGGATATTGCATGAGTTCGCTGATCTTATTTACCAGCGAGGTCACTTCATTTTCAACGAGGAACCCGTTCAAACCGTCGTAAACCCCTTCGGCCGAGGAACTGCCGCACACCACCACCGAAGGAACATCAAAAGCCGCAGCCTCCTGGAGCACCAGCGGGGAATTGTCATAAACAGAGGGAAAAACAAGCAGGTCGGAGGCGGCGTAAATGTTCTGCAGTTCCATCCGGTCGGTGATCACACCAAGAAACACCACCTGGTCCCTGAGGTTGTACTCCCTGGCAAGTTTCTTCATATCTTCTGCAGCATATCCCTCCCCGACAAAAACCATTTTGAATGCAAGGCCCGAATCCTTCAGGCTTTTCATGGCATCCAGGATCAACCTCACGTTTTTTTCCCAGCGATGCTGGCCGACAAACAGCATGACGAATTCACCGTCAACCGAATCGATCCTGTCCATCCCTTTTTTTCGGTAACGCTGCAGTTTTACCGTTTCAGGGATCAGCATGTCGGAACCATTCGGCATCACATCGTAGGTGCCCTTGTAGCCATATTCCTTCAGCGTTCGTCCAGTCGCTTGGTTGGGCACCCAAACCACATCGGCTGCATTGTAAAAATCAAGGGTCATCCCGACCAGGAAGTCAACAAAAAGGTCATTGTTGATTACTTTTTTGAAATCATCCCGGTACTTGGTATGAAAGGTGGCCACAAGGGGAATGTTCAGCCTGGCGGCGAGCTTTACGGCCACCTGCCCGCTGATGAAGGGACAATGCGCATGCAGCAGGTCGAACTTTATCTTTTTTAATTTCTTCTTAAATTTTACATCGATGAGCGGAAGGCCAACCCTGTA
>CAIMWF010000136.1 GCA_903845055.1 uncultured Bacteroidales bacterium
TGATAAACTGGATGTGAAGATTGACAAGTTATGCCAGCGCATCTTTGCCCTTACTCAACCGGTCGCAACCGACCTGAGACTGATCATGTCGGCGCTCAAGATGAACAATGACCTGGAGCGTCTGGGCGACCTTGCGGTCAATATATCGGCCAAGATAGAGGGAGTCTGCGAATATAAAGAGATTCTCAACGAACTCCATTTCGACGAACTGGCCTCCATGGCCGACCTGATCGTAAAGGATGTGATCAACATCCTGAATACGCGGAACACCACCTTTGTCAAGGACATCTTTGTCTCCGCCAACGCCATTGAGGAAAAGGTCCAGGCGGTTTCAGCCCGGATCCTCGACGAAATGATGCACAAAACCGAGGTGATCGTGGTGGCCACCAACCTGATGATCATCCTGACCCAGATCGACCGGATCGCGGGTTATTCGACCAACATTGCCGAATCGGTGGTGTTCATCGTTGAAGGCAGGATGATCAAGCATAAAAACCCCCTCAAGGAGCCGGCCGCCGTTTTACCGCAGAACCCTGAGCCGGAAGCATAGCGCCTGTCAATAAAATTATCTATTTTTGCCGGGCAGTAACTTTCGGAATTCCACACCAATTTCTACTCCATGGCAAAACAGGCAGGTATACCGCTCAACGAACGGGTTAAGGGCAATTACATCCTTTCCATCACGATCATCGGGGTTTTTTTCTTCATTTTCGGGTTTGTTACATGGATGAATTCGGTCCTGATTCCTTTCCTGAAAATTGCCTGTGAAAAAAACAATTTCGAATCCTATTTCGTTGCCTTTGCCTTTTACATCTCCTACTTTGTCATGGCGATTCCCTCCTCATTTGTGCTGCACAAGGTTGGATTCAAGAACGGTATGTCGCTGGGACTGGTGCTGATGGCTTTTGGTGCCCTGGTATTCATCCCTGCAGCCTATTCGAGAATGTACGGGCTTTTCCTGGCAGGGCTCTTTATCCAGGGTACCGGCCTGGCCGTGCTGCAAACCGCCTCCAACCCCTATGTAACCATCCTCGGCCCCCTCGAAAGTGCGGCAAAGCGCATCAGCATCATGGGCATCTGCAACAAGATCGCCGGCGTGATCAGTCCGCTGATCCTCGGGGCGATCGTGCTGAAGGGGATGGACCGGTATGACAAAACCATGCTCGGCGCGATGGGTGAACTCCAGAGATCGTCGGTCCTGAACGAACTGGCGGGAAGGATCATCCTGCCCTATGTCATCATGGCGGTCGTCCTGGTCATCCTGGCTGTATTGCTCAGGTTTTCGGCACTACCCGACATCGATACCGACAAGGAGGATGAAAACACCCAGCTGGCAAACAGCTCAAAAACCAGCGTATTCCAGTTCCCGCAGCTGGTGCTCGGGGTCATTGCCCTCTTTGTTTATGTCGGGGTGGAGGTGATCGCCGTCGATACGATCATCAACTATGGCAAATCCCAGGGATTCCCTTTCGAACTTTCCCGGTATTTTGCCTCTTACACGCTTGCGGCGATGGTACTGGGCTATATCATCGGGATCATCGCCATCCCGAAATACCTGAAACAGGAGCGTGCGCTGATGATCTCGGCACTCTCGGGAATCGTATTCAGCATCCTGGCGATTTTTACCGCCGGATTGCATTTCCATGCCACCTTTTCGATCCCGGTACCGGGAATGTCGCTGCTGCTGCCGTTTGACCTTTCGGTATTTTTCATCGCCCTGCTCGGGCTCTCCAACGCCATCATGTGGCCGGCCATCTGGCCGCTGGCCATCGACGGGCTGGGAAGGTTTACCAAGATAGGTTCTTCGCTGCTCATCATGGCCATCGCCGGGGGCGCGCTTCTGCCGCTGCTTTACGGCAGGATGGTCGACCTGTTCAATCCCCAGACGGCCTACTGGATCGCGATCCCCTGTTACCTCATTATTTTTTATTATGCATTTTCAGGGCATAAAATACGTTCCTGGAAATAGTGACCCGTCTCCCGTTCCGGGAGGGGATAAAACCGAACCTATGAAACCAACACTGTTAATTCTTGCTGCCGGGATGGGCAGCCGTTACGGAGGCCTCAAACAACTCGACCAGGTGGGGCCTTCGGGAGAAACCATCATCGATTACTCCATTTATGACGCCATCAGGGCGGGCTTTGACAAGGTAGTCTTCATCATCAAGGAGCAGATCGAAGATGAATTCAAGGAGATATTTGTCGAACGGCTGAAAGACAAAATCAACGTTGATTATGTTTTCCAGGAAACGTGGATGGTGCCCGAAGGGATCACGATCCCCGACAACCGCAGCAAACCCTGGGGAACCGGCCATGCTGTAATGATGGCCGACGGGAAAATTGACAAACCCTTTGCAGTGATCAACGGGGACGACTTTTACGGCCGCGGGGCGTTTGAGGCACTGGCGAATTATTACCGCGACTGGACACCGGAGCGGAAAAACGACTATTGCATGGTTGGGTACCAGGTTGGGAAGACACTGTCGGATTTCGGCGCCGTTTCACGCGGGGTCTGCCGGTCGGATGAGAATTCGTTCCTGGAGGATGTGGTCGAGCGAACACACATCGAACATGCCGGCACGGGGGCAGCCTTCCGGGACGAGACAGGAAAAGAAGCCGACCTTGCAGCCGACACCATTGTTTCGATGAACTTTTGGGGCTTCACCCCCTCTTTTTTCGGATACCTGGCCGCCGGGTTTGAATCCTTTATCCGGGAAAATGCCGGGAACCTGAAGGCCGAATTTTACATTCCCTCGGTGGTGAACGAACTGATCAGGAACAATGCTGCTTTGGTAAGGATCCTGCCCTGCAACGAACAGTGGTTTGGAATGACCTACAAGGAGGACCGGGACCAGGTGGTGAAAAACATCCGGGAACTGGTCGATGGCGGAGTTTATCCCGAAAACTTATGGGGCTGATCCAATTTTAGCCCCGGAGAAGCGTTATCAAATTAATTGCCTACTTTTGTCAATCGGCAAAAAATAAAAAATATGAACAGATTAAGACA
>CAIMWF010000137.1 GCA_903845055.1 uncultured Bacteroidales bacterium
ATTTTCGTAAACATCGATCCCGTTAAAGGTGACATATTGCACACCTGCAAAGGTTATGATGGCATCCATGGTCCCGGTGCCGGTTGCGGCCGTGATCTTGGGATCGGCCCCGGCACCCGATTTCTGGAAGATGATCTGGTTGGCCAGGGTCCCGGTGTTGGTCGTGATATTCCCGGCTGTGGGAGTGGCAAAGGTTTCGGTATAACCGGCAGCAATGTTGAACGTAACACCGCCGGCTCCAACACCATTGGTATTCAGGTCAGTAATGGCGGCCGCGATGGTGGCGTAACTGCCCGGTATTGTTTTGACACCGGTGAGCTGACCAAAGGCAAACGGCGACAACCCGATTGCAAGTAAAAGAAAGCATAGACTTTTTTTCATACGCGATTGTTTTTGTGGTTGGTTAAAAAAATGAATCCTGGATGATGGTTGAAATCCGTTGAAAGTTTAACGGGCAGGACAAAAAGGTTCCCGGCGGATTGCTCACCGGGGGCTGCAGGGCGAGAATGGGCACAGGTTCCGTGGACAGACAGAAACCGATGGTTATATGATGGTTAAATAATGCAAAAGGGGTGTTATAATAAAATGAAGGTAGCGGCAAACAGGCAATCATGTCGGTTTGGCCGCTAAAAACCTGACCACAAAGTTTTAACAAGTGGGTCATATTGGCTTGAATTAAGTGGATGTTGTTTTAACCCGGAACCAAGTGCCCAAATATACTAAACTTTAAATAAAAACGACCCGTTATCCCGGTGCGGACGTAAATTTTTTTATCAAGTGAATGAAGGGTGCTTCAAGGGCTTACGATTTACCCGGTTGACAGCAGGAGGGAGGAAATTAAAAATTAAAAATTAATAATTACTACCATATGCTTCTGCCTGTTGCCTGCTGTCTTTTCCCTTTTTCTATTGCCGCAGGCAAAACTTCAAACTTCGTTGATCGAATGTTCGCTTGTTCATCTCCCGCTTTCGGGATCACGAACTTCCACTAATTTCAGCCGGTGGTTGAGCCCCCCGGGAACCAAAAACGAGCAAAATGCCCGGTCCAGCCCGTTGCCGGGGGTTTCGGTTACGGTGATGGAAACTACAAGCCCGGCGGTGACCGGCACCAAGGAGGCGGGGGTATAGGTGTATGTTCCCGGGCCGGGGCCGGGCGTGCACGGACCCTCTTCGAGGAGGGCTCCGCCAGCCAGGGTGAGCCTGGCCATGATGACGGTCACACTCCTTTTGTCACTGGCCGGGACGCCGGTGATGTCGCCCGGATTGTCCAGGTAACCCGTGGCGTTGAAGCCCCGCCTCTCGGGCATTTTCAGGAAATCGGCTGCTGCCACGCGGAAGGCAGGGTAGCCCTTGCGCGACCGTTTCGCGTAGATGGCGCGCAATGCCGGGTCGCGCATCGCCTGCTCCGCGTACCGGGCTGCAAGGCTGAGCCTTTTGCGCACAGCCACCTGTTTTGCACTGGGCGCCTTTTTCACCCTGGGCCTGGCCAGCGACAGGATAATTTTTCCTTTGCTTCCGCGCTTCACGACCACCTGGTCGCCGAAGATCCCGCTGTAGGCTTTCGCCAGTTCATCTGTTTTTGACATGATTTTGCGTTTTAAGGGCTAAAAAAAATGATTTTTCCATACTGCTTAATCAGGCTAAAAGGTAAAAGGTAATACGGCAAGGGTGACTTTTTATTAACTTTTTTCCGTCCGGCTCATGTCATCTCTTGTGTTTTTCTTGTTTCCTCTTGTATTTTTCTTATAAAACGTTGACAAAGTGAATGGGATCTTCACATGAACCTGCACCGGCCAGGAATCAACCATTGCCGGAACATTAATCGACCGCGTATTCACTGTTAACAGGATGGCGGTGTGGACACGCCGTGGGGACACGCCGTGGGGACACGCCGTGGGGACACGCCATGGCGTGTCCCTACAATCACCTGCCATGGGCGTCGTAGGGACATGCCATGGCATGTCCCTACAGCCTGGGTTTTCCGTACGCACGGTATTTTCAATTTCATGGACACCGTGCCAATTTTTGTCTATATTTATTGTGTGTAAACGGGCTGAACGGGATCGGGTTATTTAACATTGATTACCGGTTCATAGTGAAATGGCATTCACCTGGATATGAATGCCAAATGAAGGGAATAGTTCAATTGCGCTCCATTTTGAAAAAGCAATAATTAACCAAATAATGGCCAGGAATGAAATATTTTACAATCATTACCCTTTTATGGATTTCTTTCCATGTTTCCGGACAACAAATAAGCAAATCGGATTTACTTGGATGCTGGACAGAATCAAGAGAAGAAAATGCTCCGGGATCAAATGTATTTATTTACAGGCCCTGTGACTATAGGGTATTCCCGCCGTCCAGGTACCGGTTTAAAATGATTTTAAGCAGTGGTTCAAAATGCTCATGGCTTGTCTTAGCTTCGAATGACGGGCATTACATGCAAGACGGAACCTGGACATTCAATGAAGGAACAAATGAGCTTAAGTTGTATAATATGGAAGGTAAGGAAGTTAGCAGATTCATAATAGAAAAAGTCGAGGATAAGATATTAAAAATGAAGCACTGAGTACAACATGTCGCTATATCGCTACAAAACCTGCATCTGTTGTGCTTCCCGGAGGTTCAACTTTTTGTTCGTTTAGCGACCAATTATTTACTTTCAAGAACAAGATGAAAAGAATAGCCGGGTACCTGAAAGTTTTCATCGTGGTTTTCATAGCCATCATGGTTTTACATTACCTTGACTTCCTCATTCATGGAAAGATGCACCACATCATTGCGACGGAGTTCATGTCACGGTCAGCACACTGGGCCTTTTATGAAGGGTTGTTTTTTTTGTTTTTCGATTTCACGGTGGCCCTGGCGGGGGTATTACTGTTCAGGTACTACCTGAATTTGAAAAACTATTCCGGGGATCTGTTGTTTCTTTTTTCCATCCCGGCATTGGTTCCCATTTTTATCACCGGGAAAGGGATGATCTCGAAAATCTTCCTGAAACCATGCCCGGTACCCCCACACACGGCATGTGAAAATTTGATAACTTTGACCGGGCATCTATTTTATTGGGCCTTTGCGATCCTGTTCTTCCTGTATGTGATGCTAAATATTTCTAAAAAATATGCTTTTGTATTCCTGCTGGAATTTTTTATTTTTTTTGCCTGGCTTTCAGCCATTTATGCAAAAATGATTGGCCCGGTAAGAATACCCTTGCATCTGTTCAATTAAAACAATTCAGGTATCCCATGGCAGGAAAAGTTAAACTATTCGTATTGACGGCGGTGCTGTGCAGCGCCACCCTGTCGTGCTGCGCGGCCGGGTCCGATACACTGTATGTCAGCCCAAACCCCTTCAGCGCACAGACGGTCATCCATTTTGAACTTGCCGGGAACGATACGGTTTCGTTATATGTATACAACTACGTGGGGGCTAAAGTTCAAACCCTCTATGAAAACACCTTCCTGCAAAGCGGACCATATTCCGTCGGTTTTGCCGCCGACTCCCTCTCCATGGGCATCTATTTTGTCAGCCTGCACATCAACGCCACAAAAACGCTGACCGCCAAGGCCATCCACGCGCCTGTAGGGATCGGCGATGCCGGTATTATAACGAAGGTGCCGCTGCTCTTCCCCAACCCGACCACCGGTTTGCTTTCCCTCCCCTTCGACGGGATCAAACAGGTGATCATCACCGGGACCGATGGCCACATCGTAAAATCGATGACCCTGCCGGGGAAAACGTTATCGATCGCCGGCCTCGGCCCGGGAAGCTATGTTGTGACCATTCTGTCGGAGAAGGGGGTGGTGCTGACAATACAGAAAATTGAAATGACCCGGTAGGGACACGCCATGACATGTCCCCGCAGCCGGCAGGGTTCCGGGCTGTCAGGCGGAAACTGAATTTCTGGTCCTCTTTTTTTTATTTCAATCCGCCTTTTCGCAGCGCATTGAGGTCGGCGGGGATATCGGAAAGGTCAGGTTACTGATCGGGGGAGGGTTGACTGGTGCTACGACCCTTTATACCTCTTTCGGCGGGCATGAAGGCGACAGTAAAACTATTTTTTAGCCCTCGGTTTCTACATCGGTGTCACCTATCTGCTTTTTCAGAAAGGACAAAGTCAAAACTGCTGTCAACGGCAACAGCCCCGGGAATCTCCTGCAATTCTAATGCTATTCTAATCCGGTTCTAAGACCAGCCTAATATGGCGATGATACCTTTGCCAGCTCAAATAAATGAACCCGGATCGCCATGCTTTGTAAAGTCCGATTATTGCTTTGTTTCTTCATTCTGTTATCCACCGGTACTTTCCTGTACGGGCAGGAGACCCCCCGCCCGGTTGTGCCCGTCACCCTGAAACAGGCCGACAGCATCTTCCTGGCGAAGAACCTCCTGCTGCTTGCCGCGAGGTATAACGTGGAGGCTTCGAGGGCCCAGGTCATCCAGGCGAGGCTGTTCAACAACATCACCTTCAGCCTTTCGCAGAATGTGTACAACCCCGAGTCCAAAGAGTGGTTCGATCTCACCGAAACCGGCGAGACCGCCATGTCGTTCGAAAAACTGTTCCTGCTGGCCGGGAAGAGGAACAAGCGGATCAATTTCGCCGACCTTTCGTGGCACCGGGAAGAGCAGCATTATTTCGACCTGATCCGTACGCTGAAATATACCCTCCGGAGCGATTTCAACAATATCTACTATTTAAAACGAATCCTGGCCGTCTATGACCGGGAGATCAACTCCCTTGCCGCGATGGTGGCGGTATTTCAGCAGCAGTCGCAAAATGGGCTGGTATCCGCCAGGGAATACCTGCGGCTCAGGTCCTCCCTTTTCTCACTCGAAAGCGAGAAGAGCGGGTATGTCACGCAACTTATTGCCGATCTTGCCGATTTCAACCTGCTGATGCACACCGCCGGGATCGATTATGAACCGCTCCCCGACACCCTCGCAGCAAAAGGAATTCAGCTGGAATCGGTCCGGGTCGGATCGCTGATGGACACCGCGGCAAGGTACCGCAGCGACCTGCTGATGGCCGGTTCGGACCTGGAGTTGAGCCAGGTGAACCTGAAGATGCAGAAGGCCCAGGCAGTGCCCGACCTGACCCTATCGGCCGGGTGGGACCGGAACGGGAGTTTTGTCCACAATTATAACTTCATCGGCATGCAGATCGACCTCCCCTTCTTTAACCGCAACCAGGGGAACATCCGGTCGGCGGAACTCGGCGTTGAAAACAGCCGGGTGATGCTGCAAAGCGCCGGGGAGAAGGTCAGGTCGGATGTGATGCAGGCCTATGCAACGGCGCTTGAGGCCGACCGGCTGTACCGCCGGTACGACGAAAAATTCGTAGGGGCGCTGGAGGCCATGAACAATGAAATGAAGAAGAATTATGAAAACCGGAACATAAGCACGGTGGAGTTCCTCGATTTTTATGATGCCTATAAAAACAATTTCATCCAGCTGAACAACCTGCAGAACGCAAGGGCCAATGCCATCGAGAATCTCAGTTTCTGCATCGGAAGGGACTTTGCGGGAAAATAACAGGGACAAAAAAGGAATGCCGGCGATGAACATTCAGGAGCTGGATCAACAATAAAAATTATTACCTGAAATTGCCATCAATATAATGTATATGCAAACCGTGAATGATAATTTATGGCTATTCCATATGGCCCGAGAAAATAAATATTAACATATGAAATATCAACTTGCAATCCTTTTAATCATCTTCCTTGCGGCCGGCTGCGGAAGGAACGACAACCCGGCGCCGGGAAAGACCGCGGCGAAATTCTGTATCCCCGACAGTCTGCAGGGCCAGGTAAAAACCGATACCGTTTGCCGGAGACCCGTTGTGGAGGAGCTGAAACTCACCGGCAAGGTCACCTTCGACCAGGATAAGGTCGTCAAACTCTACCCGATGGTCAGCGGGAATGTGCTGGAGGTGAATGTTGCCCTGGGCGACCATGTTGAAAAGGGAGCGGTGCTCGCCGTTGTCAACAGCGCCGAAATTGCCGGGGCCGAAAACGATATTGTGACCGCCCGGGCCAACCTCGCGGTGTCGGAAAAGAACCTGGTGGCTGCCGAAGGGTTGTTTAAAAGCGGCATCACGTCGGAGAAGGAATACACGGCTGCCATGCGGGAGACGGAGAAGGCCAGGTCGGAACTTAAAAAGGCTGAAACGGTGCTTTCGATCTTTGGGGGCGGACAGTCGCATTACATCATCCGGTCGCCTGTTTCGGGCTATGTTGTCGAGAAGTTCATCAACCCGAACATGCAGATCAGGCCCGACAATGCAACAAACCTGTTCACGATTTCCGATCTTCAGCGGGTATGGGTGCTGGCAAACGTGTATGAGTCGGATATCGCCGGCATTGCCGAAAAGGAAAAGGTGAGCATCACCACGCTTTCATATCGCGGCAGGATTTTCTCCGGTGAAATAGATAAGATCTACAACGTGCTGGATGCCGACAACAAGACGATGAAGGTCAGGATCCAGCTCGACAACCCGGGCAACCTGCTGAAGCCCGAAATGTTCGCCAACGTGATCGTGCAGCAGGACCTGGACACCACGATGCTGGCGGTCCCTGCAAAATCGGTGGTGTTCGACCGCAACAAATACTGGGTGCTGGTCTATGGCGGCCCCTGCAACATACAGACCCGGCTGATCGACATTGTCAGGTCGACCAGCCTGTACACCTACATCCGTTCGGGGGTGCTCCCCGGCGAAAGGGTCATCACGACCCGGCAGTTGCTGATTTATAATGCCATGAACCAATAATGCGAAGAATGCACACAGAGACCCCGGGGTTGAAATCGCCGGTAACCCGTTGTTTATGAATAAATTCATCAAAAACATCATCGCCTTTTCCCTGAAGAACAAATTCTTTGTTTTCTTCGCCGTAGCCATTCTCATCATTGCAGGCATCTTGAGTTACATCAAAACGCCCATCGAGGCGTTTCCCGATGTTACGAACACGCAGATTTCCATCATCACCCAGTGGCCCGGCCGCAGCGCCGAGGAGGTGGAACGGTATGTGACCATGCCGCTTGAAATTGCGTTGAATTCGGTGCAGGGGAAGACCAGTATCCGCTCGTCGACGCTTTTCGGGCTCTCGGTGGTCAAGGTGATCTTCGACGACAACATCGACGATGCCTTTGGCAGGCAGCAGGTGAACAACCAGCTGGCGGGGGCCGACCTGCCCGAAGGGGTGAAGCCTGATGTGGAGCCGCCCTATGGGCCCACGGGGGAGATCTTCAGGTTCACCCTGAAGAGCAAATCAAGGAGCGTGCGGGAGCTGAAAACCCTGGAAGACTGGGTGATTGAGCGGAACATCCGGTCGGTTTCGGGGGTTGCCGACGTGGTCAGTTTCGGCGGAGAGGTGAAAACCTACGAGATCCAGGTTAATCCGCAGTCGCTCGTGAAATACGGCATCACCCCGCTTGACGTTTACCAGGCCGTGAGCAAAAGCAACATCAACGTGGGGGGCGATGTGATCGAGCACAACACGCAGGCCTACGTGGTGCGGGGGATCGGCATCATCGACAAATTCGACGAGATCGGGAACATCCTGATCAGGAAGATCAATGGCAGCCCGATCCTGATAAAACATGTCGCCCGCATCGTTGAGTCGAACCTGCCGCGCCTGGGACAGGTGGGCAAGGACGGTGATGCCGATGTGGTGGAGGGGATCGTCGTAATGCGCAAGGGGCTCAACCCGGGAGATGTCATTAAAAAGGTGCGGGAGAAGATCGACGACCTGAACACGAAGATCCTCCCTTCGGACGTAAAAATCGAAACTTTTTACGACCGCCAGGACCTGATGAATTATGCCACCCGAACCGTCACCGGCAACCTGATCGAGGGGATCGTGCTGGTAACCCTGATTGTGTTCCTCTTCATGGCCGAATGGCGCACCACACTCATTGTTTCGCTGATCATCCCGCTGGCCCTGCTGTTCGCTTTCATCTGCCTGCGGATCAGGGGAATGTCGGCCAACCTGCTGTCGATGGGAGCCATCGACTTCGGGATCATCATCGACGGTGCGGTGGTGATGGTGGAGGGGATCTTCGTGGCCATGGACCGGCGGGCAAAGTCGGTCGGGATGGCCAAATTCAATCCCTTGTCGAAACTCGGCCTCGTCAAGGAGACGGGAACCGAGATGGGAAAGGCCATCTTCATCTCCAAGCTCATCATCATCACGGCACTGCTGCCCATCTTCTCATTCCAGAAAGTGGAGGGGAAGATGTTCTCGCCCCTGGCGTGGACGCTGGGGTTCGCGTTGCTGGGTGCACTGATCTTTTCACTGACGCTGGTCCCGGTGCTGTCGAGCCTGCTGCTGCGTAAAAACGTACGGGAAAAGCACAACCCCTTCCTTGCTTTTGCCAGCAGGATTTCCATCTCAATCTTCGACAGATGTTATGCGCACAAACGGCTGAGCCTTGTCATTGCCGGCATGGTCATGATCGTGAGTTTCATGTCGTTCAGGTACCTGGGCACCGAATTTCTGCCCGAACTGAACGAGGGGGCCATTTGGATGCGGGCCTCGCTGCCTTTAAGTGTTTCGCTGGACGAGGCTGTCGACCTGACCAACGAAATGCGCAACATCATCCGTTCCTTTCCCGAGGTGAAGCAGGTGGTCTCGCAAACGGGCCGCCCGAACGACGGTACCGACGCCACCGGTTTTTACAATGCCGAACTTTTTATCGACATATACCACACGAAGGCGATGGAGCACGCGAAAAACCGCGAGGATCTCATCAGCCGGATGAGTAAGAAACTGTCCAAATTCCCCGGGGTGGTCTTCAATTTCTCGCAGCCCATCATGGACAATGTGGACGAGGCTGTATCGGGGGTGAAGGGTTCCATCGCCATCAAGATCTTCGGAGAGGATCTCTCCTTTCTCGACAGCAAGGCCGACAGCATTTACGACATCATGAAGAACATCGACGGGATCGACGATCTCGGGGTGATCCAGAGCCAGGGGCAACCCGAGCTGCGCATCGAACTTGACCAGGAGAAAATGGCAATGTACGGCGTCGCCAC
>CAIMWF010000138.1 GCA_903845055.1 uncultured Bacteroidales bacterium
ACCGGCGACGGCGATACCGACCTGCCATCCTATGTCAATGCGGCGGGCTACCTGCAGATGTCGGTTGGCGTGCTGGTCTCATATGATGCCGGGGTAACCTGGCAGCCTACCGGGCAGCTGTCGTCGGTTGATTATTGCGGGTTCAGGCTGGTCCAGCACCCGGTCAATTCGAACATCCTGCTGGCGACCACCTCCGACGGCATCTACCTTACCACCAACGGTGGTGGCAACTGGTCCCAGGTGGCCACAGGGCGGTATTACGACATCCAGTTCAAACCTGGCACCCCCTCCACTATTTATGCCTCCGGGAAAGGGACCTTCATCTATTCAACCAACACCGGGGCGACCTGGAATACAAATTCAACTTTTGATCATCCGCTTTGCGCCACCGGCAGGATCGAGATCGCCGTAACGTCCAACAGCAGCAACAAGGTATACCTGCTGGCTGGTCCCTCCACGAATTACCAGTCGAGCTTTTGCGGGTTTTTCGTTTCGACCAACAGCGGGGTTTCCTTTACACGGACGGCGTATACGCCCAACATTCTCGGCAATGAAACGGGGTATGCAGGCGACCAGTCGGAATATGACCTTGGGGTTGCGGTGAAACCCACCGATAACCAGAAGGTCATCACCTGCGGACTGGTGGTGTACAAATCGACCAACGGCGGGAGTACCTTTACCGATGCCACCACGTACCGGGAATCGGGGGGCAACTACATTCACCCCGACTGCCATTCGGTCGAATACAACCCGCTGAACAACTATGTGTATGCCGCCACCGACGGGGGTTATTACCGCAGCACCGACGACGGGGCCACCTGGGTGAATCTTTTTGCCGGGATCAACTCCGCTCAGTTTTACCATATTGACGATTACGACGCCAACCAGTATGTCATCCTCGGGGGCTGCCAGGACAACGGGATCAAGTACCGGTCGACCAACACCGTTGTCTTCTCGCACATCCTTTGCTGCGACGGCTTCGACGCTGCCATCGACTACACCGACCAGTCGAAGGGATACGTTTCGATGAATACATATATCGAATATTTTTCAAACTTTACCGGGACAGGACCGACCCAGATATTCAACTACAATTCGTTTCCGCAGGTTGAACTGAACACCAGCAACCCCGACATCCTCTATTACAGTTACAACCGGGTCGGCAAATATGTCAATTCAACTAGTTCTTATGTCCTTCTCGGGGGTGCCGGCATCCTGGGAGGATGGGTGGTCAGGACCTGCCCGAGCTTCAGTAACAGGATCTATACCGCCGGTGGTAACGGACCTTTTGACACCTCTGGCAAAATGTTCATTACTTCCGACGGCGGGACCACCTGGGACACAATCTCCGCTAACCCGGGGTTCCCGGCCACCTTCCCGCGCATTTCGGACATCGGCGTGAGGCCGACCAACTCTGCCCAGGTTTATGCCTGCTTCAGCGGGTACACCGACGGCCTGAAGGTGGTTTATTCATTTGACGCGGGCAATACATGGCAAAACATCAGTTACGACCTCCCCAACATCCCCATCTGGAGCATCCAGGTCGATGCCGCCAACGACGTGTATATCGGGGGCGACATCGGGATCTATTACCTGGCAGCCGGTGCCACCAACTGGGAGCCCTTCTACAACGGGATGCCAAATGTGCCGGTCTCCGGCCTGGCCATCAACGAGTGGTCCGACCAACTGCTGGCCTCGACATTCGGCCGGGGTATCTGGAAAAGCGCCCTCCGCGGGTACTGCCCCACCGACCTTACCATCACCTCCAATCTTACGGGTAACTACTTCGCTTCGGCATCCAACTCGATTACCATCAACAGCTCCCTGTCGGGGGGTGACGGCACCACTGCCGCATTGCGTGCCGGCAATTTCGTGACACTGCAGCAAGGGTTCCATGTCACGAGCGACATCGGGGCAAAGTTTTCGGCCGATGTGGGACCCTGCGGTTCGGGGATGCCCCCCCTGATGACCGGGCAACAGGGACCGGTATTTCCAACAGAATTGAACGACTATGCCATGGGCATGACCCGCCATGACGGCACCCTCGAAGTGATCCCCGACGATCACGGAGGCAGTAAGGTCGTGCTGCGGATGTTCACAGGCGGGAAGGCAAGGATCATACTGGCCACCGTTAGCGGAGAGTTCATCCGCGATGTTGCTGACGACAGTTTTTCAAAGGGCATCCACACGTTCAGCCCCGGCGACCATCTCAGCCCGGGAGCCTATTATCTCTACCTGGTTGTGAACGGAACCGTAATGCACCTGCAGGAGCTTACGGTCAGGTGAATTGGCACTACCTGATCTCCTCTATCTTCCCGATGATGCGCGAAAGGGCTTCACCCAACTTTGCTTCGGGAGCGATGATGTTGAGGCCGCCCCAAAAGGCATCGTTGCTGCCGAACAGCTGATCGGAAAAAACGACCCCGGGTTTCAGGATCTCCTGCTTCGGGAACTTCACAACACCCATGGTGTCGATGTTGCAGGTGGCCAGTTCGAGGAAGGTGGTGAAATGATCGGATGAGAGGTGGTTCCTCAGCCGGGTGGCCACCTGCAGGTCGCACCGTACATGATTCAGGTAGTAGCGGCCGTTGTAAGGCATATAACTTACAGAATAGGTGATCTTACTGAGCTGGACGATCAGACGGGGACTTTTCTTCAGCACAAGGTCTTCCCCGGCCAGGTCGAGGTACGACGGATTTATCTCGAAATCGGCGCCGAGAATGGCAAAGCCCTCCTTTTCAATGTAAAGGGTCCCGGTATACAATGCTTTGCCAAGTCCCGGCTTTTGTACAAAGGTGATGGCATAGGCATCGCGGGAATTATACGACACCAGGTCCGAATACCGGTATGTGTACTCCGCGGGCGGCGAAAGGTCGAGGAACCCTGCGACGCATTTGACAATGTCCAGTTGCAGGGCCGATTGCACGCCTGCCTTGAGTTTCAGGAATACCGTATCGTTTGCGACTGTATCGCGGATCTTCCTCGACTTCAGCAGTTTTACCTGGTCTGAACGCTCCCCCTCGTCAAAGGGTGATTTATAGACCTTGAAAACGGCCTCCGAGTAGCTTGCATAGCGGTTATTCTTCTGCACCCCTTCGCGGTAGAAGGTTGTGAGATATGCAGGTTCAACCGCGTAGTTCTCCTTTCTCCGCTCCATTGCCTTTTCGATGATCCGTTCGGGATCGATGTACCGGATGATCACCTCCTGGATCGAAATGACCCTGCGTTCGAGGTAAAGGTCGGCCTGCTGCCCGCTGATCAGCTGCACGGGGATGGTCCGGTTCGTAAAGCCCAGGTGCGAAACCACCAGGGAGCTCCCGGCCAGGGAATCGGGGATCTTCAGTAAAAAAAAACCGTCGCTGTTGGTAACGGTCCCGGTGTTGTGCGCTGCAATGCCTACCGTGGCGCAGGGGATGGGCGCCCGGTTTTCCCTGTCGTAAACATGCCCCCTGACCACGATGTTTTTAATGATATCGATTCCCGGAACCGTCGGTTTTCCTATATTCCCGGGTGGCGGCTCCTTCTTCATCCTGTATATCAGGATGTGCATGCCAATGACCCTGTAAGAAAGCGAGGGGTCGGAAAGAAGGCCGTCGAGCACTTTGTTCAGCGCCAGGTGATCGGCGTGCAGCCTGACATGTCTATCGTTTTCGAGGGTTTCACTGTCATAAATGAACAGGCAGCCTGCACTTTGCGATATCAGGTTCAGCGCTTCGTACAGGGTGGTGTTGTGCTTCGGAATGGTGACGGGCCTGTCGAGCAGGGAGCTCTGCCCGGTGACAGAGCTTGCCATGAACAGCATCAGCCCGGCATAAAAGCTGAAGGCCATACCGGGGGAATGACGGCGGCGGGTGCTGTAAAACCTACTTCTGTTTTGCACCTTCCCTGTTTTCGGACAATACGACAGCCCCATGGATGGATTGACTTTTCAGGTTCAGGGTTACGCAAAGGAGCTCGGTCATGGTTTCGGGGGTTTCATCACCGAAGGTAACGGTGAGCCTGCGTTTCCCGGTTACATGATCGGCCAGTAAAAAGGTAGTGTTGTAATTGCGGTTCAGCACGTGAATGATCTGCTCAAGGGTTTCATCCTTGAATTGCATACCCTTTTTATACCACGCGGATGGTTTCCCGGCCGCAACCTTCGATTTTACAAGACTGTTGCGCAGCGCAGCGAGCTTTTCGCCGGCCGTTACCATTTCGATTTTTGATGGATCCGATTTCAGGGTAACCTGCACCTTCCCGCGGTCGACAAAGAGTTCGAAGTTTCCCCCGGGATGCGATATCACATTGAACGCCGTTCCGATGACACGGATCATCGCCACATCGGTTTCAATGATAAAGGGGCTGTCGCGGCCGGGTGCAACATCGAAAAAGGCCTCCCCCCTGAGCGCGACATTGCGCGAAGCGGGCCGGAACTGCTCCGGGAAGGAGAACTCTGAATTCCCGGCAAGATAGATGGTGGAGCCGTCGGCCAGGGTTTTTACCAGGGCATTTGCCTCATTACCGGTTTGGAGCCGGACCATCCCTGCGTTTGGTTTCGGGTTTACGGCCAAGTAAAGGACCGTGCCGGTTCCCAGCAGGATCAGCAGGACGGCGGCGATTTTAAACAGGGAAAACCCGGATGTGTATTTTACAGCTACAGGTTGTTCCGGGATCAACGTCTCGGTGCGGAGGCGATGGTGCAGTTTATCCCAGGCCTTATGGCTATCGGGTGATGCACTGTTCTGATAAGCCGCCATCGCGGACCATTGTTTTTTCAAATTTTCCATACGCTTATTATCCTCCTCTGAGGCGGCAAATCCGGCTTCAAAGGCATGCATCTCCTCCATGCTCATTTCCTCCCCGAGGTACTTCGCGACCAACCGGTCGTACCGGCTGCCTTCTCCTGTTTTCATGATGCTCCTTCCCTGTTATAATCTTTCAATGATTTTCTGAATATCTGCAGTGCCTTTCCCATCTCCGCCTCGACGGTTTTTACCGAAACGGAGAGTATCATGGCAATTTCACGGTATTTAAGCCCTTCGAACCGGTTCATGCGGAAGATGCGGGAACAGCGCCGGGGCATCCGCTCAAGGGTTGCATCGACCAGGTTGCCCAGGTCGTTCAGTTCGGCCTCTTCATGTGCATGGACGGGCATCGTCGTATTGAACCCGCCAGCGACCTGCTCCGCGTAGTTTTTCCTGACGGCAAGATACCGGAGATGGTGCAGCGCATTGTTCCTGACCGCCTGGTACAGGTAGGCATTCAGCGATAGCTTAAGCTGCATGGATTCCCTGTTTTTCCAGAAATGGTAGAAGAACTCCTGGACCACATCTTCAGCCGCATCCATGTCCCTGAGTATTTTATCCGCACGATGGCACAAAGGGCTGTAGTATTTCTTAAATAGCCGTTCAAATTCCACGATGTCCCCATCCTGTATCTTCTTCTGTATATAGAGATCCGAAAGGTTCATGATTGCGGGAATCCTTATTTTTTAAGGCTTTTCGATATTTTTTTGATCGCGTTTTCGATCGAATTGTCCGGTTCAATGATGTTGTATGCACCCCAGAAATCGACGTCGGTAAAATCCTGCACTTTCTCGGTCAGCACCATGTCTGCCCTGAAAACATCGTGACCGGCAAATTTAACGATATGATCCTCCTTACGGTCGGTGATGGCCATCTCCGACATCACAGTATAGTGGTTTTTAAATAGTTTTCGTTTCCAGTCGCAGGTAAACTTCAGGTCGACGCGTACGTAGTTGAGGTAATACCTGCCGCCCTGCTCCTTGTAAGTCACCAGGTAGCTGGTCGAGGTCGGCATGAATTGCAGGCCGTTCGGCTTTTTCTGGACGAAAACATGAGCAGCCTTGTCGGCATCTTTCAGATCAAGGCTGAATTCGGCCCGGGTGATCGCCAGGTTGTCCTGGGCAATGAAGAGTTTCCCGTAATAGAGCGGCTCCTCCCTGACCACGGACGGCGAAAAATTGACGATCCAGTTGAGCCTGTTGTCGATGTTCACCACCGAACCGAACTCGAACTGGTAATTGTCAAGGTTGTCGAGCGCGATGCTCAGGTCGGTGTTCTTGACAATGTCGAGCAGTAATGAAACATTTGGTCCCCCCTGCAGCTGGACCATGAGGGTATCGGCTTTTTTAACATTGGAGCCCTTTCGGCCCTTGAAGACCTTTACCTGGTCGCCCTGCAGCCCCGTATAGGGTGCCTTGTAAATGTCGACCACCGCTTCGGAAATGGAAAGATAATCGCGTCGCTGCCTGACCGATTCGCGGTAGAAACCGGTCATCATGTTGGGCGTTTCGCTGTAATTCTTCTTTTTGTTCCAGAGTGCCTTTTCCACGATGCCCCGGGCATCTCCCTGCAGGATGGAGATCTCTTTCAGCTGGATGGGCTGAATGTCGAGATAGTATGTTTTTTCATTCCCGACGGTCTCGCTGATCCTGAACTTAGCGGTTGCGTAGCTCATGTGCGACACTTCAAAATATTCGGCGTTGAGCGATGTATTCACTTTCAGGGTGAACTCACCGTCGGAGTTTGATACGGTCCCGACGCCCGTGTTGGGGATTGCGATGGTGGCATAGATGATCTTTTCGCCGGTTTTAGCATCCTTCAGCTGTCCGCTGATCGTTAAATAGGTGTTTTGCGACAGGGCGCCGCCGCTTGCAATGACAATGATGAGAAGCAGGCTGAAAAGCTTCAGGGTTCTCTTTAGTGTTTTCATGATCCGTGTTTTTGGGTGATTACCCTTATAAGATGCCCCTGGGGACAAATACCCTATGAAATTAATGATTTTTCCCCGGAAAGTATTAATTTTAATCTTTCTCCGTTTGTTCCTTTAATTTTGTCCCTAAAAAAAGATCATGCCGGTTTCGTCGAAAAAAAGTGTTTTACCCCTAATGGTCATCATCGCCTTTGCCACGGTATACATCGTGTGGGGGTCCACCTATTTTTTCATCCAGGTCGCCGTTCAGCATATCCCCCCCATGATCCTGGGCGCTCTTCGTTTCATCGCCTCCGGGATCATGCTGCTTGGGTGGTGCCTGCTGAAGGGGGAGCGCACCGGCGGTTGGAAACAGGTGAAACCTGCCATCATCAGCGGGCTGTTGCTGCTGCTTGGAGGTACCGGGGCTGTGATCTGGGCCGAAAAGTGGCTGCCCAGTTCCCTGGTGGCCGTTTTGATCTCTTCCTCTCCCTTCTGGTTCATCATCCTCGACGTGCCGAAATGGAGGGAAAACTTTACCAGCCGCTCGGTGATCGCGGGGCTGATCTTCGGTTTCATCGGGGTCAATCTAATGTTCGGGGAAAAGCTGATGGCTGCGATCTTTTTGACGCACAACCGGAATGAAATCCTCGGGCTCTGCATACTCCTGGCCGGGACCATGAGCTGGGCGGGCGGTTCGCTCTATTCAAAATACCATTCATCGGGCTCCATCACGGTCAGCTCGGCATGGCAGATGCTGGCGGCCGGCATCGCATTCTTCCTGGGGAGTTTCATATCGGGCGACTGGACCGGCTTTGAATGGCGGGAAGTTACAACAGGAGCCTGGTTTTCGGTTGCCTACCTGGTGATTTTCGGATCTCTGGCTGCATACAGCGCCTATGTGTGGCTCCTGCAGGTTCGGCCGGCCGCGCAGGTAAGCACCTATGCCTACGTGAACCCGGTCATCGCCGTGTTGCTGGGCGTTTTCTTTGCCGGCGAACACATGACCCTCCTGCAGGTCAGCGGCCTTACGGTTATCATCGTCAGTGTGATGATGATCAACCTGGCGAAATACCGTAAAGAGAAAAAGCGGCTGAAAAATGCCGGTTAATCCTTGATGCAGCGAATTGAAAGCCCGATCCCCTTCGGGTAGGCCACACGGGTGATGTTGGCGCTGTTGCAGCTCACCACATGTTCCCAGGCATTGGTGGCATCGGATTCGTTACTGCACCACCAGCAACCATAGGTGCCCATGTAATGGAACAGGCCTGTGTAACTGCGGTCGCCGGCCGGCAGGGCGCTGAACCCGGTCGAATTTGTGGCGCCGGCATTCGGGCTGCTCCAGTAGGTGAAACCAGTTGTCTTTAGCTTTCCACCCCCACCGGTGCCGAGGTAGCTTGTCAGCGTTGCCCACTCAGCGTCCGTCGGCACATGCCAGCCCGCCGGTGCAATATTGTTGGCGTCGGTTACCGCGTACCAGTTGTAGAATAGCCCATAGACGGAAACCATGGCGGCGTTGTTCAGGGGATCGCAAAATCCCTCTGTGGCCAGGGTCGACCACTGGAGACTGTCGGAAACAGGAGTGATGGCGTGGCCGTTCCTGTAATGCGTGGTTTTCAGGTTGGCAGCCATCCAGGTCTGGGTGCCGATGGTGACGACCGGGTAGACATTCCCGTCGGTGTCGGTCATGGTCTGGCCTGAGGCCGGAATGGTACTGCTGCTTTTCTTGCAGCCGGCTGAAATAATCAGCATCAGGCCCATGATGATGAAAGGGCTGTTTAAAATTCCTCTGAGTGTTTTCATGTTGGTTGAATATTTCATTAAATTTAAACACCTTTTTACGACTGTTGCGGGGGTTTTACACGACGGGATGGAATTGAAGGATGACACGCCCGATATTCTTGACGACCATAATTCAAACAGGATGAAATTGATGTAAATTGCATGGGTTAAAAACTGCATCCGTCATGAGTAGGAAAGTCCGTATGGCCAGGCTCGGCATCCAGGTTGTTTTGTGGATGCTCCTCACCATTTTCCTTTTATACTTCATTTACGACCGCAGGGCGCCCTTCCTGTGGCAGTTTATTGCCACCATGGCCGTAACGGGGTTTACGGCCATGCCCGCCTACCTTTCCTCCAAAATGCTGGTTCCCCGGCTGCTTTACCACAGGCTCATCGGGAAGTTTACCGGGGCCTGTTTACTGGCCGCCTTTGCCAATACCATTGTGACCTATTTCGTGGTTGGGGCCTTTTATTATGAATTGAGCGGCAACTCGATCTTTGCGGCACCCGATAACATCCAGCTCCTTTTTTCATTTTTTTTCATCATCAACTGCATCGTGATCATGGTGAGCAGTGCGGTCCAGATCATCGTCGACCGTTTCGGCATCGAACAACAGCTGCACCGGGTGGAGGATGAAAAGGTGAGTACGGAGCTTGCCTTCCTGCGGGCGCAGATCAACCCCCATTTCCTGTTCAATGTCCTGAACACGATCTATTTCCAGATCCATAAAGAGAACGGCGCGGCGCGGAATTCTGTTGAAAATCTCTCCGAAATGCTTCGCTACCAACTGTATGAATGTACCTCCGACATGATCGATATTACAAGAGAACTTGCGTATATCGAAAATTATGTCGCTGTTCAGCAATTGAGGATGGAAGCCGGCACCGATCTGCGGCTGAACCTGCCGGCCGAACCCGGCTCGTTTATGATTGCGCCGCTGCTCCTGCTGCCGCTTGTCGAGAATGCGTTCAAGCACCTTTCAAATTTCAAGGATCCGTCGCAAAACAAGCTGTATATTACCATTTACAGGGAAAAGGAGGAACAATTCGTGGTGAAGGTGTTGAACACCTGCAACCCGGCCGACACGGTTGGACCGCACCCGAGCGGCGTCGGGCTGAAAAATCTTGAACGCCGGCTGGCACTGCTTTATCCCGGTAAACATTCGATAACAAGGAATTTTCATGAGAACATCTTTGAAACAACCCTTAGGATCAGGTACAGTAATTAACTGCCTGGTGGTGGATGACGAGCCGATCGCCCGGGAGGGGATCATGGAACATATCAGGCAGGTGGATTACCTGCATGCGGCGGCACAGTGCAAAAGCGCGGCTGAGGCTGCGGGATGGCTTCAGAGGAGAAAGATCGACCTGGTATTTATGGACATCCAGATGCCCAAGCTCAACGGGATCGAATTTGTAAAAGCACTTGCCGATCCTCCGCTGATTATTTTTACAACCGCTTACTCCGAATACGCGCTGGAGGGCTTTGAACTGGACGTGGTCGATTACCTGCTCAAGCCGATCTCCTTCCCGAGATTTCTAAAATCGGTTGAAAAAGCCAGGAGTTACCTTCACTCCGTCAACAAGGAGGCAGGAATCAGCCAGGATTATTTTTTCATCAAATGCAACGGCAAGATCGAAAACATCACCACCGCCGATGTGATCTACATTGAAGCCCTGGCAAACTATGTCATCATCCATACCCGGCAGAAAAAATTTGTCACCTATCTTACCTTTTCAGGCATCCTCGAACAACTCCCTGAACATCTCTTTGTCAGAATCCATAAATCGTACCTCGTTGCCGTGGCGGCCATCCAGACGATCGACGGGAATGATGTGATAACCGGCACCGTGAGGCTCCCGCTGAGTAAAAACTACCGGAATGACGTGATGAACCGGATCGGCCAGCGGATGATCAGGAGGTAACCGTGGCCCTATCCTGCAGGAATCATTAACATTGTTAAGGCAGCCAAGAAAATACGGGGGGGCAACCATCCGTCGTTACATCCTGTTGTATAGGAAAGCGGGGATCCATTGCAGGATCTTTGCGACCAGTCGCCAGCGTTTTGTGACATATGCGGTCTGCCGCCGTTTTTTGATGGCGGCAAAGATCTGCCTGGCTGATTTATCCACGGGCATCACCCAGAAAAGCCCCTCTCCCTTTGCCATGCGCGTATCGACCAGCCCGGGCCGGATGTCGGTGATGAAAACAGTCCCATTCAGTTTTGCAGCTTTTTGCCTTAACCCTTCCATGTAATTTACCTGGTAGGCCTTCGACGCGTTGTATGCAGGTGCCTGGCCGCTCCCGCGCAGCCCTGCCACCGAACTGATGGCCACCAGGTGGCCTGATCGCTGTTTTTCAAAGTAATGGAAAGCCCATCCGGCGACACAGGTAAACCCCGAAACATTGGTGTCGATGGTTTGTTTTTCGGTTTCAAAGGCAAGCTGCATGTTGATCTCTCCCGTTCCGGCACAGAGGATGAGCAGGTCAAGCCCGTCCAGTTCAAGCGCCAACTCATCCAGATGCACGGGGACTGTGCTGGTGTCGGTCACATCCATGGTTTTAACGGAGTATGAACCGGGGTTTTCCGATTTCAGTTGTTCAAGCAGGGATGTCCGCCTGCCGGTGATCCCTACCTGGTAGCCTTGACCGGACAGCAGACTTGCAAGTTCCCTGCCGATCCCGGAGGTCGCTCCGACGATGATTGCCTTTTTCATATTTTTTGCGGTTAGCTCTGTTGGATCAACCCATGTGCTAAAGTATGAAAAACCAGCATAACCACTTCAAATGGTAAGGTGGCAAATAGTATAAGGACAAACAGGTGTTGTTGACGCAATCCGGTTACCGGAGGCTGTTCACCAGGAACAGGGGGGTCTGTTTGAAGATTGCCCAGTCGGCCGAACACTGGTCGTGCAGTTCCCGGAGGGCCGACTGCGTCTGTTCGTCAAGCTGGCTGAACCCATTGTCCCCGGCGTACATGAGGTCCTCCAGGTATTCGAGGATGTTGTGACACAGGGTGAATTGCCCGGTGGCGATCAGCTTGTCAAGTTTGTCATCGAGTTCGTCCTGCCCGGTGAACCAGAGGGTGGTGCCGAAACCGGCAGCCTCTTCCGCAATCTTTTGGATGTTCAGCCCGACAACCTCCTCATAGGTGCCCGACAGGGGACTCTTTGCAGACGACTTGTTGCTGTCATCCCGGTTTTCCTGTTTCCTTTCGGCACGGGCTTTGTAATCCTTCTCGGTCATCTCCATAATAAGGTTGGAGATGCGCCGGTACTGGTAGAGGTCATTTTCATAGAGACTGGCATAATTCAGCCTGCGGATCACCTTCAGGAAGACGGTGCTCATCAGGGCACGCACAGAGCTGATACGGTCCATGACGAGCGGCTCGATCCTCCTTACCGAGAGCTCTTCAAATTTCAGGTTCCCGAGTTTATCGGCAAAGAAGGGAGGAATTTTTTTCACGAAAACTCCGAGGAAACTGCCGATACCTTTTTTCACCCTGTCCAGGATGACAATCTTCAAAATAAGCAAGACCAGGGTTGCGGCGGAGAGACCCAGGCTCAGCCCGGTCCACAGGGTTCCGGGATAACACCAGACAAGAGGCAGGAGGGCGAACAGGAGGGTCAGCCCGGCCAGCCCGCCCGTTACCGCCAGGTTGATCCTGTTTGCCTTTTTCCTGAGATCCTGCAGGGTGAAACGCCTGAAGCCGGTTTTTGGTTCATCCCCGGCCGGAACGAAGGGGTCCATGTAGGGAGAGGAAACATCGGAAATAATGACGAGATCAAAATAGGGTGAGGCAATACTCTTCTTGTAATTAAGGATACTCTCGATACCCTGGTTGTCGTATATCCCGCCATCCATGATTCCCACCGGCGCCGACGTTTTGGTCAGTTCATCCAGGAGGGGAGAACCATCGTGCACAAAATCACCGGGCCATACCATAGGCTCAAACCCGCCCGGAAAGCAGGAGGAGGATGCCATGGCATCCGACAGTTTTACCTCTTCGGCGGCAGAACGGTTTACCGGGAGATTCCGGTTCCCGAAGATCCCGGAACCCGGGTTCCTGAACCTGAAATCTATGGCAAAGCTGAATTCTGTTGAATTGAATACGACCGCCTCCAGGTGCGATTTCATCGTGTTGAAGACCCCGAAGGTTTTGCCACCGGTGAAAGACTGGTCGTACATTTCGGCGAAGGCATTGATCAGGTTTTTCCTTTTCCGGGGATTGTCCCAGACCGCCCCCGGGTTGAGCTTTTCAAGACCCAGTTTGACAAGGTCGAGGGTGCGAAGCTTCCCTGCCAGGAATTTATATGTATCCCCGAACGACAGCCCTTCCTGTTTCTTCAGGGCATAGACGACGCCGGTAATGGTACCTCCCGAAACGGTCGAAATCAGCTTTACATGTTCGAGAAGAGGCTTGCCTTGGTATTTCAACCGGTCGAGGTACGACAGGGCGCCGAGGTGAAAGGATGCAGCGCGGTATCCTCCCCCGGAACAACTCAGCGCTATTTTATCGAGGGGTTTCGCGGGAATTTGTGGTGTTGTCATATTATATCTTTTTTAGGAATTTTATCATATATATTGAATCGATAAATGTAATATATTATCAGGGCTGACGCAAGAAAAAACTGCGGAAATACCCGATTCACAAGGACATGGCTGCATAAACCCCGACACGAATGGTAAGGTAAAAGATGTGCAATCTATTGACATATAGGAAACAATATTGTATCTTTGATCGGTTCTTCAACCCAGAACATCCGGCCAGCATAGATCAGGTATTTTGTTTTTCATTAGAAAATTAATCAGAAAGGAACAGTCATGGATAAAATTGATGAAGAAATAATGCGTGTAAGGAAAACGAGCAACCAGGTCATCCTGATCCTGCTCCTTTGCATGGGATCGGGGCTGATCATTTCATGCCTGTACGCCATGCAGTCGGTAAATGCCGGAACATTTTTAACGATCACCGGGGTCGCGATGGCCACGGCGGGAGCAGCAGCCTTTTCCGGGGCCCTGCTGGGATTCCTTTTTGGTATCCCGCGATCGCTCCAGGGGAACGGTTCCCAGGCAACCGATAATGAAACTGCGTCAAAGGGCGACCAGAAAGGGATCGGCTACCACCAGAATACCAATCTCGAGCAGATCTCCGACTGGCTTACCAAGATCCTTGTCGGGGTCGGGCTGACTCAGCTGGCTGCCATCCCCTCGACCCTTCAGAAGTTTGCTGATTTTATCGCCCCGGGGCTGGGAAATTTCAGCAACAGCAGGCTTTTTGCAGTGGCCCTGCTGATCTACTTCCTGATCTGCGGCTTCCTGATCGCCTACCTGTGGACACGGTTATACATGGCCGGCGCATTCAGGCAGGCCGACCTGGAGGCCATGGGAGCAGAGATAAACGATTACAAGGTCCGGCAGAATAATGATAACAAGGCCATGATCATGGTCCAGCGTCAGCTGCAGCCGGGAAGGGACGACAAACCCTTTACGCAGGAGGAGATCAATGAGATCATCAGGAACACCTCCAACGAAACCAGGGCCCAGGTCTATTTCAAGGCTGAGGGATTCAGGCATGAGAACTGGAAGACCGACAAGGCCAAGGCGGAGCGGACCATCATGATCTTCAGGGGGCTTATCGAGAACGACATCAGCCATGTATACTTCAGGAACCACGGCCAGCTGGCATTTGCCCTGATGGACCAGGCAACTCCGAACCTTCCCGAAGCCATTGCCGAGTTTACCAAAGCCATTGACAAACGGCCCCTTGCCGATAAGAAGGAATGGCTCGATTTCGAAGGATACCGGGCTATATGCCGCATAAGGTGCGACAGCGACTTCCTTGCCAAACCGCCTGCCAGGTCGGCCGCCCAGGCACGGAATGAGATCATCGCCGACCTGAAGGAGGCAGCACGGGGGACAAACAGCCAGGTATTCCATGACGACCCCGATGTGCAGGGCTGGCTCACCGTGAACGGAATTAAATGGGAGGATCTGCCAAATTTGTAACCGGCGGACTAACGATAAATGGCAAAATGGCAAAATGGTAAAAGTGTTGCAATTCTACTATTTTACCATTTCCTTTTAAATGGCATGGGCTTGCGCATGCGCAACAGCAACAACAGGGGCACGATCACGTAAGGGAGGTTGAAGGCAAGAAATTTTGCAGGATCCTGGCAGCGCCATTGCGGTTCGCCGAAGAACTCAACCCCGAATACGACGATGCCGGTCAGCACCGAGATACAGGTAGCATACATGACAGCCGGCAGGCGGATCCAGTTTTTTCCTTTGACAAGGGCATACACGAGCAGGATGTAGAAGGGTCCGTAAACAAATCCCGACAGACCGGCCACAAATTGCATCCACACCGGCGGGGTGAGTATCAGCGGGTCGCAGTTGTGCGCATACCAGTAGTTTCCCCTGATCCAGAAATTGGCATCATTTGGGCTGAGCGGGATCGCAAGACCCGAAATGGCATCGGAAACGATGGAGGTGAAAATGAAAACGGAGAAGAGGATGATGAAAAAATAATCGGCTTTCCGCTTTGAGAGCGGCAGGTTGGGGTGCATATGTTCCATGGTTCTTTTTTAAGCAGGCAAAAGTAAGATTTTCTTCCGTTTGGCAAAGGATGGTTTTCAGTTGCCGCCCCCTTCCTCAGGCTTTCAGGGAAGCCATATCGATCACGAAACGATAATGCACGTCGCTCTTCAGCATTCTTTCGTAGGCTTCGTTGATGTCCTGTATTTTTATGATTTCAATTTCGGATACGATGTTGTGTCTTCCGCAGAAATCAAGCAATTCCTGTGTCTCAGCAATGCCGCCGATTACCGAACCTGCCACAGATTTTCTGCCCAGGATCATCGGTACGGTGTTCAGGATCGGCTCCAGTCCGCCAAGGTAACCAACCAGCACCAGCGTGCCGCTGATATTCAGCGTTGAAACATAGGGATTGACATCATGCATGGAGGGAACCGTATCAAGGATCAGGTCAAAGGTTCCTTTTACCGATTTCATCCGGACCGGGTCTGTTGAAATGACCACCGCGTCTGCGCCAAGATCCGTGGCATCTTTCGTTTTACCGGGGGTTCTTGAAAAGAGGGTGACTTCTGCACCCAGCCCCTTTGCGAGTTTTATGGCCATGTGCCCAAGCCCGCCGAGCCCTACAACCGCTACTTTGCTCCCTTTTCCAACGTTCCAGTGACGAAGGGGTGACCAGGTGGTGATGCCGGCGCAAAGCAAGGGCGCCGTGGCCGCCAGGTCGAGGCTGGCTGGCAACTTCAGGACAAAATGCTCGTCTACCACGACCTTTTCGGAATAACCGCCAAAGGTCTGTGTTCCCATGTGCTTGTCATTCCCGTTGTAGGTCCCGGTAAACCCGGTTAAGCAGTATTGCTCAAGGTCGTGTCTGCAACTGTCACATTCGCGGCAGGAGTCGACGAGGCATCCGACGCCCGCAAAATCCCCGGCTTTCAGTTTGGTAACCTCGTTGCCGACTTTGGTAACCCTGCCCACGATTTCGTGACCGGGGACCGCAGGGTAGATCGTTCCGCCCCAGTCGTTTCTCGCCGTATGCAGATCGGAATGACAAACGCCGCAGTACAAAATCTCGATTTCAATATCTTTAGCTGTGACCTCCCTGCGCCCGATGTTCATCTGTTTTAACGGGGCGTCAGAGGCCACGGTTCCATATGCCTTTATGTTTTTTGTTTCCATTTCGCAGTGGTATTTGTTTTCAGGTGTTCATTCATAGAAGTATTGTATCACATTCGGCTTGTATTCCTTCAACCCTTTGTAAAGCAGGTTTCGGGCACCTTGCCGGTTGACTTTCCAAAGGTAACGTTATTCCCTTAAACATGACCGTCTTGAAGGGGGTTGTTTCTTTTGACTTTGACTTCCCGCCACCTGCGCTATAATTTATATCTTTGTTTGAATAAAGGAAGAAGAATTCAAGGGTCGATAACATAAAACCTTCTATCATGGCCGAAAATGAAATCATCAAACACTCAAAAAAAGCCTATGATATTGTGAAATCCTCGGGAATAAGCATAAGGCATAAACTGGTTGAGATATTTATTGAAATCATCATCATTGTCATTGCCGTCAGTGTTTCCATCTGGGTGCACAACTGGAATGAAAGGCGGCACAACCTGAAGGAAGAAAAGGAATTTTATATCGGGTTGAAGAAGGATCTGCAAAGCGATATCGAAAATATGACCAGCAGCCGGACCATGTACGAATATTCCCTGCACGGTATTGCCTATTTCTTAAAGGCAGGGAAAGGACAGAACCTGGATCGCGACAGCATCAATAAATATGCGGATTGCTTTTTCAGCAGCACCGATCTCGATCCACATATCGCGAGGTATGAGGGATTGAAGAGCAGTGGCAGGTTTTCCATCCTTGAAAACAGGGAGTTGCTCAACAACATCATAGAGTTGCATGAAAGCATCATTCAGAGAATCGAGGATTTGAACGAGAAATACTACCTCCACAATCAAAAAATATCAACCCTGATTTCTCAGAATGCCATCCTGGCTCAAAACGGGCAGGTGCTCAATGCTGCTTCCATTACGGGCCGCAGCGACTTTATCATCCTGATCACGCTCAGCGGGGGGCTGATCGCCAACAATATTATTCCCATCCATAAGGCCGGGATCATCAAATGCCGCGAGATCATCGCCCAGATTGACAGGGAATTGAAATAACTTCCGGTCAACCCGCTATCCCTCCGTTCACATTCGCCGATTGCTGGCCCGTTTTCACCGGGAGTTCTCCCCGGCCGGCCGAAGTTCGCTGCACCATCCTCCGGAATAGGTATATCTTTGATTCATCAAACACAAAAAATCAAAAAAATGAAATCAGCAACAATCCTCCTTGCAGCAGTGCTCACCCTCTCTCTGAATGTTGTTTTCGCCCGTACCGGCGGAACCGCCATGATCAGTGAAACCAGTTCATCCCGCATTTCAATCGCACCGGTTACACCCGTGGAGGCAACCTTCGAGGAGATGACCGATGCAACTGCAACCTTTACCTTGCTTGCGCCCGTTACCCCGGCGGAGGCTGATTTCTCAGATGCAATTCCTGAAACCACCATCGATATCGCAGCACTGGCACCGGTTACCCCAGGTGAAGCCGAATTCGGTTTAGACGACGTGGTCGCCAACGCCAATGCTCTAGACCCTATAACGCCCTCTGTTGCTGATTTTTCAGACGGGATATGAACTTGACTGACCAACTTGTTTTACTCATTGAAGCCGCTCCACCTGGGTGGCTTTTTTTGTTTTTGCACTCAGGGAGTTTACTGACATGGGCGCAAAGTCCTTCGCGGGCTAAATTTTTTATTTAGACTGGTTTTAATTTACTGTTATCTTTGTCATTTATTCATCCAAAAAAACAGGTTATGCCAAAATATATGATTGAAAGGGAAATCCCTGGCGCCGGGAAGTTAACGGACGAACAACTGAAAGCCATTTCACAGACCTCGTGCGGGGTTTTAAGCAAGATGGGGCCACAAATCCAGTGGGTGCAAAGTTATGTAACGACCGATAAGATTTATTGCGTATACATCGCGCCGAACAAAGAGATGGTCCTTGAACACGCAAGGCAGGGAGGTTTCCCGGCAAATAATGTCACCGAGGTAGGCACCATTATTGATCCTGTCACTGCAGGATAAACCCTGCGCGGATTCATTGGAATATTCCCGGGAAAATGTAAGACGAACTCCCGGCAGTAACTCACCCCGACAGGTGCAGAATGACAGATTTTTGCCCTGAAGGCAAATACCGGTATAACAGAATTCAAAATAAAGCCCAGGAGGTTTTAATGATAACATGCCATTGCCCTCCCGGGCAGATCATGAAAAAAATCTCACTACATATACAATTGTTGATATATTTGCTGCCTAAACCCGTTTAATAATATCCTTATTGTCAACAGCCGTCGGTATCATCGCTCCTTTCTATGACAGTTACCAGTACCAGGATGAATTTCATCTGCGGTTCAGGGCCAACAATAGGCAATTTACCATGGCCTCCTTCCACGAGCTGGCGCAAAACGGGTATTCAACCGCCAAATTATCACGGGGTTTTACCTACGAAGATGATCTTCCTTCGGCCGGGTATTACCTGGAGGGGCTGATGCACCAGGAGGGTTACGATGCCGTCATGACCAGCAGGTATGACGCGGAGACGCTGCAGCGCGTTGCGGAACAGGACCCGATGGCCGTGCTCCTTTCAACCACCATGGTGTTAAGTGTGGAGGCGCTGATCCGTATTCTCCATGCGATCCGGAAAGCCATGCCGGGAGTTCCGGTGATCGCAGGCGGGGTGTTTATCTGGAAGAACTATCTCAGCTACACCCGATATCCGGATGCGGAATCTCCCTGGGACCAGCTCCTCGATTCAAAATTTTCATCCATTGACGCAGACATCCTGGTCGCTGCGCCTCATGGACGTTCCTCCCTGCTGAAAGTCCTGGATGCGCTGAAAAAGGGAAGCGGAGGTTCTTTCGATGACATACCCAACCTGGTCATCCCGCGCAACGGTACCTTTTTCTTCACGCGGAGGGAGGAGGAAATCGTTGATTACAATGAAGATTTCACGCGGTGGGACCTGGTCGAAAGGATTGTACACAAGATCCCGCTCCGAACCTCCATCGGATGCCCATACCGCTGTGTTTACTGTGACTTTAACAAACTTCACCCGAAAGTGTTCCTTCGTTCACCCGAGAGTATTGCAAGAGAACTGCGGCTTGCAAACGACCGTTTCGGCCGGAGTCCTGCCATTGTTCATTTTTCCGACGATAATGTGTTCATCAACCGGAAAAGAGTGCACGATATATGCAATGTCGTCATGAAATCGGGGTTCAGGAAATGGATGGCATTCATCAGGGCGAACGATTATACCCAGGAGGAATACACGCTGATGGAGCGGTCGGGACTGATGCTGGCATTCATCGGGGTTGAGTCGGGCGACCAGGGCCAGCTCGACAGGATGAAAAAGCAGCAGGATGTTGTGCAGCTGAAAAGGACCATTGAGAACCTGGATGCTCATTTCATCAGTACCTTCAACACCTTTATTGTGGGTTACCCGGGCGAAACCATGGAGACCCTTAAGAACACGATCCGCTTCCTGAATGAGCTTACACTGACATTCCTGACGGCCAGTTACGAAATTTTCCTGCTCAGGATCCACCCCCTGACCGACCTGACCGAAGCAGGGAACAGGGCGAAATGGGGGTTGAAGGGGTTTAACGCCGACTGGTCGCACGATACCATGAACAGGGATGAAGCCTTATCAGGCCTCTATACGGTATTTAAGGAGGTCAGCAATGTTCCGTACCATTATGCCGAAGAGAGCCATTTCTTCAACCGGATGAAATACAGTTTTGACGCCAGGAGATCATTTTTCAGCCTCAGGCACCAGATGACGATCAAACTCATCGAAAATGACCCCTGGGAGGAAGTTGAACAGGTATTGAAGGAGATGGCAGTCAGTCTCAACCTGCCCCTGGATGGACTTGACGGATCGATGCGCGATGAAATCATCAGGCCACTGGGGATCAGCGGGGGCTAATGTGCTGAACGGAACCCGTTTTCCGGATCGTCCTGAAGCATTTTACATTCCCGGGGATATCTAACAGCCCTTCCCCGTTTGGTTGGCAGTATACCACCATCCCATGTCCTGCATCTTGTCTTTCATCTCCTCTTTCCGCTTCCATTTCAGGTAATCCTTCAATTCGCCTTCGGATAAAACCTTCGTGAAGGCCTTGTCAAACTCTTCAAGTTTAGCCTTTGTTTCTGACAATTGTATCCGTTCGAAACTGTACCTGGCCCCCTCCCCAAAATTTTCACCGGCATTCAGATAATTTAACTGCGCTTTATATTGAAACCGCAGGATCTTGATGGCTTCGAACAAATTTGATTTTTCACGGGAGGGTTGTGAAAACATTGAACCGGATAACAGGGTGCAGCAAATTATGGTCAAAAACAGGTTTTTCATGGCATGTGGTTTTAAGAAAGATATGCAAAAGTAGCTCTTATTTAGAATAATTCTTGATATTAAAACAATAAATGGCTTTTTAGTGCAGGTTATTAACAGGACCGGCCGGTTGATTCGACCATCCCCGGCAAGCAATAATGTAACATTTCAGGTGTTAAATTATCAGACCGATAAAGTGGTAATTTTGCCCGGATGCCAGGAGGTCCGCTGCGCAGGCTTTTCCAACAGGGGCAATTTATGGAAAATAAACAATGGCTGGCAATTGGAAAATACGCACATATTGACCCCCTCTATACGTTTTAAGTTGACCCCCTGATTACGCTTCAAATTGACCCCCTCCTTACGGGGCAAATTGACCCCCTGAAAACAGATATCCTACCTTAAGGCAAGTTTGCTTAATGTTGATGACAAATCAAC
>CAIMWF010000139.1 GCA_903845055.1 uncultured Bacteroidales bacterium
AAATGTTCCCACGGTTCAACCACCGGGCAACTCGATCCTGAATCGATGTTTTACCTGCGCCAGCGCGGGATCGGGGAGGAGACGGCCCGCATGCTGCTGATGTTCGCCTTTGCCGATGAGATCGTGGTCAAGATTTCCATCGCGCAATTGCGCCAGCGGATTGAGGATATGGTCAAAAAACGGCTCCAGGGTGAACTCCAGATCTGTGAACAGTGCGTGCTTCATTGCAGCACCCCCGAGCACCCGGTCGAATTCCACATCGATACATCGAAAATCTGAAATTCCTGTTCAGATTTTTTACTTGCTATTACCTTCAGCATGATGTATTTTTACGTGGTTGATAATCCACCTGAAATGGAGTATCCTGCCATTTCTTTCTATACCTCCCCGCCATGAAGAAAATTTCCATCATTTTCATTTTCTGCCTGTTCGGCATCTATGCAAAATCGCAGGAATGGGCACCGGTGGGCGCCGCCTGGCATTACACTGAATATTTTTTCATGCCTGTCACGGTCGACGAGGATTATATCCGTTTCGAATCGGTGAAGGATACCCTGTACCATGGCGTGATGTGCCGGAAGATCACCAAATACCATAATGTCTCCTGCACCGACCGGCCGATGGTGGAGTACATGTATTCGCAAAACGGCAAGGTTTATTTCTGGGATGAACACTTCGGCATGTTCCAGGAGCTGTACGATTTCAGTCCGGTCGTGGGAAATTCGTGGAAGATCCTGGTTGCCAGTATGAGTTCGGCGCAGGTTGATACAACTACGGTAAAGGTTGATTCGGCCAACCTGGCCGTGATCAGCGGCCTGTCGCTGAACAGGCTGTTCGTTACCTATGATTTCAGGCACCAGGGCGCCCAGCCGCTTATTTACCAGGGTACCATCATCCAGGACATCGGCGATCTCTTTTTCATGTTCAATTATGCGCCTTACTGGACGTATGTATGCGACGGGGACATGAGTGGGGGGCTGCGCTGCTACCAGGATGCTTCGGTCGGGCTTTACCAGACAGGGATCGCTCCCTCCTGCACCTATGTGCATGAATTGTCGGGGATCGCTAACAAAAACGGGAGCCTGCCCATTTTCACCATCACCCCGAACCCCGCCGACCGGTACATCAGGGTGACGACCCGGTTATCGGGAGCGATCGGCTATACCATATCCGACATGAGCGGCAGGGTGGTGATGTCGGGGAATCTTACACAACCGGTCATTGAAACGGCCAGCCTCCAGCCAGGCTTTTACCAGGTAGCTTTTTATGTGCAAGGGGTCCCTGTTCCGGAAGTTAACAGGCTGCTCATTTCCAGGTAACCAAACCCCCTGTTTCGTGTTGCTCAGGTTGTCCGGGTCAAAATTTCCGCTGTTATATTCTTCTCATTTATTTGGGTTAAATTTGCAGCGCTGATTCCCTGTGGGGTTTCAACCTTATAACCTGTAATTCACCTCCTAAGCAACTTAAAAAATGCCAATAGATGTCCCTGCCATACGCCGCGATTTTCCCATCCTGAACCGTACGGTTTACAACCGCCCGCTGGTCTATTTCGACAATGCCGCTTCAACACAGAAGCCCCGGCAGGTCATCGATGCGATCACGGGATATTACGAAAATGACAACTGCAACATCCACAGGGGTGTGCATTACCTGAGCGTGGCTGCAACCGAGGCCTACGAGGAGACCAGGAAGGAGGTCAGGGCCTTCATCAACGCCGAAAAAGTCCAGGAAATCATTTTCACCAAGGGGGCTACCGAATCGCTGAACCTGGTGGCATCCACCTTTGGCAGACGTTACATTCAGCCGGGGGATGAGGTGATCGTTTCCATCATGGAACACCATTCCAACTTTGTGCCCTGGCAGGTCATGTGCATCGAACGCGGCGCCACGCTGAGGATAGCAGGCATCAATGACAGGGGCGAACTGGACCTGACCGAAATCGGATCCATGATCAATGAAAAAACCCGGCTGATTGCCCTGGCTCATGTCTCAAATGTGCTCGGAACCATCAATCCGGTAAAGGAGATCATCGCCCTGGCCCACCGGCACGATATCCCGGTACTGCTCGACGGGGCCCAGGGAGTGTCGCACCTGCCGGTGGATGTGCAGGATCTCGGTTGCGATTTCTATTGTTTCTCAGGCCATAAAATGTACGCTCCCATGGGAACAGGAATCCTGTACGGGAGGGAAAAATACCTCGAGGAACTGCCGCCGTACCAGCTTGGCGGGGAGATGATCAGGGATGTATTCGTTGATCACACCACTTTCAACGACCTGCCCTATAAATTTGAGGCGGGAACTCCCAATGTGGAGGGGGTAATGGGGCTGCGGGCTGCCGTGAAGTACCTGGATGTCCTGGGGATGGAAAACATCGCCGCCTACGAGGAGCAACTGCTCGAATACGCCACAGCCCGGCTGTCGGAAATAGATGGAGTAAGGTTTTTCGGAACCTCTCCGCAGAAGGCAAGCCTGGTTTCCTTCCTCATCGGCGGCATCCACCCATACGATGCCGGGATGGTCATCGACAAGATGGGTATTGCCGTCCGCACGGGCCACCACTGTGCCATGCCGCTGATGGATTTCCTGAAGATACCGGGAACAATACGGGCCTCCTTTTCCTTTTACAACACCACCGGGGAGATCGATCAGCTGGTCGCCGCCGTTCTGAAAGTGCGTGAAATGTTTTCCTGAAACCGGTGCTATTTCTGCCCCGGGGTCCAGGCCTCAATTCCCGAATCGGTCATCTGGAACAGGGAATCCCCGGGTGAATTCATCATATAATACAGGTAGGGGCGCAGTTCCCGGAAACCCGGGTCGAACCGGATGAATTTCCCCTTCGGAACATGAACATGCAGGGTGACCCGTTCACCGCGCCAGCATACCTCTTTCGGGAGCCGGGCAAAGGGGCCCACCTGCAGGCAGGAGCCATTCGCCGCCGACTGGAACCTGATCGCCGCCATATGCTGCCTGGCTTCTGCATGCGTCCTTCCGCGGGCCATGGTAACCTGGGTAACCGAAAACACACTGTCGGAAGTCTCCTCAAACCAGATATCTGGCACCAGGAAGAGTTCCCGGTCGGGGGTGATGACGGCAAACTGGTCATCGACCAGGCTGAACTTTTCATTATGCAGGTATTTCAACCCCGGGTCACCGGCCATGAACATCACGTGTAGCGTATCATCAGCCGGTTTCTCCAGGGCGATTTTGATCTGGGTCTCCTCATGGTATTTATAAAGGTTGTAAATCCTGAACCCCGACCAGGTCATGAAAAACAGTCCGATAATCCAGATGTTGAGCATGGTCAGCCCCAGGTGCTTGATCCTGTTGAACCGGAAAATCATTCTCAGCCCGTTATAAAACAACATGAATGCCGGGATGCCGAGGAGGACAAACAGGATTACCTGGAGGTATACCACGGGGAAATCGCATCCCACCAGCAGGTTCGCCAGCCCGGGAAAGGCAGGCACGGTGAACTCATTGTCGGAATAGATTCCGCCCGTCCATCCCGAAAGGTAGGCAACAATGGCGATGAGAAGCCCCAGCCCGACCAGCAGGATCATCACCCCCGTGATAAAAACAAGGATTTTTGCGAAAATTTTCAATGCTGCAACCAACGATTTGCCGATCATCTCAAAGAACACTCCCGAACCTTTTCCCGCCTTTTTAAGGGTGGCGGCCGATTCACTTGCCAGGTTTCCAACACGTTGACCAAGGTCGGACATTTCGACCCGGATCGTCTTTTCGATGTTTGTAATGTTGATCTTCTCACCGCGCATCACAAGCCGGTCGGTGGTGCTCTTTGCCTCGGGAACGACGATCCACAGGACAAGGTAAACCAGGATACCCGAACCCCCGGCTGCAAAAAAGACAATGAAGAGGAGACGCACCCATACAGGGTCGAGGTGGAAATAGGCGCCGATTCCGGAACAGATGCCCGCGATCACCTTTTCATCAGGGTTCCTGAAAAACCGTTTTTCCCCCCTGTCGTTCCGACCGGAGTCCATTCCTTCTACCCGGGGCTCCTCCTGGTCGATCTCAACCGGGTTCCCCATAATGGCGATCACTTCGGCGACATCCCCGTCGGTGATCACCTGGTTCGCCTCCGGCCGTTTTTCATGCAGGATCTCCGCGATGCGCGATTCGATATCGGCCAGGATGTCCTGGGCCCCCTGTTGCTTACCGAAATGTTTTTTAAGATTTTCCAGGTACTGGCTCAGGTTGAGGAAGGCATCCTCATCGATATGAAAGACAAACCCGCCAAGGTTTATCATGATGGTTTTTTTCATGATTTTTTATTGTTTTGAAGGATTATTTATATTTTCAACCAGGTTGTCAACCGACAGGACAAGCTCTTTCCACCCGGAACTCAGTTCCTCCAGGTATTGAAGCCCGCTTTCGGTGATCTGGTGATATTTGCGCGGGGGGCCCGATTTCGATTCCTCCCAGCGGTAGACGGTCAGCCCGTCGTTTTTCAGCCTTGTCAGCAGCGGGTATAGGGTCCCTTCAACAATGATCAGCCGGGCCTCCTTCAGCCGGATGATGATATCGGAAGCATAAGCGTCCTGCTGGGCAATGATGGCAAGGATGCAGAGTTCAAGAACTCCCTTTCGCATCTGCGCATGTTGATTTTCTGT
>CAIMWF010000140.1 GCA_903845055.1 uncultured Bacteroidales bacterium
CTGTCAATATAACTGACAAACTTGTCAGTAAAAGTTATAAACATGATGTAACATCATGTAACAATTATGAAAGACTATTCACTGTTTACGGGCATCTAAGAGATATGTGCCTGATTATCAAAAGTAGCTTCCTTACCCTTGGAGGGGAGGGAGAGCCCTCACCAGACAGGAAAACAGGATATTTTGATCAGCGGTTTTTGAATTTTTAAGTTTTGGCCAAATGCAATTTGGCGGGCAATAGGCAATAGCCGCGGGCAACAAGCTCACTCACAATCAAATAGTAATTATTAATTTTTATTTTCACCCCCCCCATCCTTTCCCGGTACCTTCTACCGCTTCTTGACGAAAGTCCTGCATGCCTGCAGTTTCCCGCTCCTGAAAACAATGGAATAAAGCCCGTCGGCTAGCGCGATGATGCTGATCTGGTTCCTGCGGCCGTTGAGGATTCCCGATTTTACACGCTGCCCACCGGAGGAAAATATCTCATAGGCCAGGTTTGTTACCACGGGGTCGGTGACAATGGTCAAAAGAGAGTTGGCGGGGTTCGGATAGAGCTGGAGCCGCGTCTGCAGTCCATGTTCGGGCACCGCCCCAACGACGTTGTCGGCCGAGATCAGTTGGTAATCGGGATCGAAGAGCACCGAATCAACGGCAAAGGGAATGTTAACGGTAAAGGTCTGCCCCGAAAAGGTGTGGTCGAAACGGATGAGGGTGTCGCGGGTGGCGTTTGCAAACTTCACAGGGATCGACATGGCGAAGAAGGCAACGGAGGGATGCGACTGCGTCTGGCCGACGGTAAGGGTCAGCGTGCTGCCCCCCTGCGACCAGCTAAGCTGGTACGAAGGATAACCTTCCCCTGTAAACCAGTCGTTGAAATACCAGGTGAGATCGTGGCCGTAGGCGGCCTCGAAATGGGCCTTCAGGTTCGCCGTACGGGCAAAACCATACGACACGGCAGCGTCGGTGAGATAACTCCTCAGCGCCGCATAAAAAGCTGCATCGCCCATGAGCCAGCGCAGCTGGTGCAGGATGAGGGCTCCCTTGGCATATGAAAGGCGGCTGTCGAAGATGCGGTTGATGCTGGTGGTGTCGGTGCAGAAAACCGACCCGCCGGGCTGCGAGGTGATGCTCTGGATCCTGACCATCCGGAACCGGGTCCACCAGGCGGGGGCAAGATGTTCGTAACACAGCCCCGAAAGATAGGTCGCGAATCCCTCGTTCAGCCAGATGTCGCTCCAGCTGCCGCAGGTAACCCGGTCGCCGAACCACTGGTGGCCCAGCTCGTGGGTGATAAGTTCGAAACCGAAGCCGGTAACGAAGGTCATGGTCTGGTGTTCCATCCCTCCTCCCCAGCCGAATTCGGCATGACCGTACTTTTCAGCCTGGAAGGGGTAGATCCCGAAGAGGGTGTCGTACACCTGGATGGAGGGGATGATCTCGGCGGTTTGGGCGTAGGCCGCCGCCGAATCTTCCGGGTAAATGTAGTTGACCACCTTCAGGGTGTCGCCCCCGAAGGGCACCAGGTGGGTGTAACGGGCGTAATTGGTCACCGCGATGCCCACCAGGTAGGTGGCGATCGGGTAGCGGTGTTTCCAGTGGAACAGCAGTGCATTGCCGTCGGCCGCTTCCGAAACGAGGATCCCGTTTGCGGCCGCCCTGTTCCCGTGCGGGATGCGGATATAGAGGTCGATGGAATCGGCCTTGTCGGTGAGGGTGTTTTTGCAGGGCCACCAGTCGCTCGCCCCGTAGGGCTCCGAAAGGGTCCACACGATGGGCGTGCCGTTGTGATTGTTCTGCTCGAAGGAGCCCCAGCCGTTTTCGGGAGGGATGCCGTGGTAATAAATGGTCACCGAATCGGGCGCCAGTGCCGGCAGCACTGCCGGGAAATGCATGGTGACCTGCTCCGCCGCATGGGTCCAGTTCAACGGCTGGTGGCGGTATTTCACCGAATCGACAGTCAGTACCTGGCTCAGGTCCATGGCCAGTGAGTCAATCCCGGGGCCGGCCGGGACAAAAAGCATCGTCACATACCCCGAGATGGCCTTCACCGCGGGATCGATGTTCCAGAAACAGCGGTACCATTTTACATCGTAGTTGGAGGTGACCGTCGTCCCCGCCGGGATGTGCTTCACGGCCCATGCGTCCCGCTCGTCGTCGGCGATCTTTTTCAGGTCGTTGTCGTGAAAGGTCACCTGGGCCTGTAAGAAGCCCGATAACAGCAAAAACAAAACTGCAATGGTCTTTTTCATCCCCGGGGGTTGGTTTCGTTTATGGCGATACAGCTGCTTAGATCATTTTAATCTTTCCCGGCAGGCGGTTCATCCGGGATGACCTGGATTCCCTTTGTCCCGTCCCGCCCCTTCTCTAATTTCGTGATTCTCTCGGCCAGTTCGGGAAGGTTCCTGAACAGGGCGATGGACCTCCTGTATTTTGAAACTTCGAGGGCCGGAACTCCCAGGTATGCCTGGCCCGGTTTGGTCAGGCTCCGCGAAACGCCGGTGGCACCGCCAAGCATGGTGCCATCGGCGATGGTGACATGGTTGGTCATTGAAACATGGCCGCTGATCATGCAGTTCTTCCCCACTTTCACCGAGCCGGCGATGCCGGTCCCTGCCGCGATTACGGTATTTTCACCCACCTCCACGTTGTGCGCGATGTGGATCAGGTTGTCGAACTTCACCCCCTTGCGGATAATGGTGGAGCCGAAGGTGGCGCGGTCGATGGTGCAGTTGGCGCCAAGTTCAACATCGTCTTCGATCACCACGTTCCCGATCTGGGGGACCTTCACGTTGTGGCCGTCCTGCTGGTTGAACCTGAAACCGTCGCTTCCGATCACCGTGCCGGCGTGAATGATGCAGTTGTTTCCAATCCGGTTGTCGGAGTAAAGTTTGACCCCCGAAAAAAGCATGGTGTTATCGCCGATGGTGCAGTTGTCGTCGATGAACACTTGGGGATAGATCTTCACGTTGTTCCCGATGACGACGTTGTCGCCGATCACAGCGAAATCGCCCACAAAAACATGATCCCCAAGCCTGGCTGATCCGGAGATCACGCTGTGGACCGAGATGCCCTTCTTGTCATATTTGATTTTGTTGTAAACTTCCAGCAGCTTCGCAAAGGCGATATCGGCGCTCTCCACCCTGATGAGTGTTGCCGCCACCGGGTGCTCGGCCGCGAAGGTGTTGTTCACGATGACAATCGACGCCCTTGTGTTGTAAATATACTGGGTGTAAAGCGGGTTGGCCAGGAAGGAGAGCGATCCAGGCTCCCCCTCCTCTATCTTCGATAGTTTCGTGATGGCCGCTTCGGGGTTTCCCTCCACGGTCCCGCTGATCATGGCTGCAATCTGGGAAGCTTTGAATTCCATAGGGAAGGATTAAGGGTGGAAAAAATGACGAGTGACGAATGACGAATGCGGGTTTCCTTTCATTCGTCCTTCGTCCTTCGTCATTTGTCATTTAATGATGACCAGTTTTTTGACCAGCAATTTCGTTTCGGTTTTTACAATGACGTGATAGGTTCCCTTGGCGGCGGAGGAGAGGTCGATTTCATATTCCCTGGCGCCCGAGCACTGTTTGTGGAGGATCACCTTTCCGGTGAGGTCCTGGACGCTTATATCCATCGTTGCACCGATGGCCTGGCCCGGGACGATCCTGAAAATTCCCCTGGTGGGGTTGGGATAGATACCAATGGTGTTGGCCCCAATCTCATCGATCCCTATGGACGATTTGGCCTGGGTCACCTTTACAGTCTGCACCGGGAGCGAGGTACCGGTCACCGAGATATTGGCGACCCGGGGCGTGTTTGCGGTGTTCTGGGTAAAGTCGGCCACGATGGTCCCGTTACCGCTACCACTGGGTGTGATAACACACCACGCTGCATCGCTGACGACCGTCCAGTTCACGTTGCTGACCACCTGGAATGCGGTGCTGCCCGCAGTCGCGGTAACATCCTGGTTGGGAGGCGTCACCGAGATCATCGGCACAAAGGCCGCCTGGGTAACGGTAACGGTTTCCGACGGGATGCCGGAGACAGTAACTGTGACGCTGCAAACACGGCTGCTCAGACCGGTGTTTTCAGTGAAAGTTGCGGTGATGATACCGTTCATCGATCCCGAAGGGGTGACGGTGCACCAGGAAACATCGCTGACGACGCTCCAGGAGGTATTGGAGGATACCGAAAAGGTGGTGGTCCCTGCCGGGAAGTCAACATTCCTGTTCGGGGGGGTTACCGAAAGCATGGGGGCTACCCCCTCCTGTGTCACTGTGGCGCTCTGCACCGACACGCCGATACCGGTCACGTTGATATTGGCGACGCGCGGGGTTACAGAGGTATTCTGAAGGTATGCGGTTTTGATGGTATCGTTGTTGCTCGCCGAAGCGGGGCTCGTAATGGTGCACCAAGCAGCATCGCTGGAAACCGACCAGGTGGTGTTGGAGTTCACCTGGAAATTGGTATTTCCGCTCCATGCAGGCACGTTCTGGTTTGGGGGAAGGATCGCGAGGAAAGGCGCAACAGGCGTCGTGAAGTTCATGTTGCTGCCCGATGCCGGCCCGCCGGCGCTGTTCGCAAACACCCTGAAATAATATTTTGTGCCGCTGAGCAGTCCCGACACCTGGCTGGTGACGGTAACAGGCGCCACGCCGCTCCCTGCATTGGCAACCGCGGTGGAATCGTGCATGGCAAAGGGCGAGGTTCCGTAGCGGAAGAAGTAGGTTGTGGGCAGTCCGTTCGGGTTGATGAGTCCGTTCAGGTTTGCCGAATAGTACCTGACCGAGTCGGCAGCCACGGTGGCCGCGGTGGGTGGAATGCTGAACTTGAAGGAGGCGATCCAGGTCTTCTGGTTTCCGCCGTATTCATCGGTGTACCAGAAGGTCTTGTCGTCGGTCGGGTCGACCGACATCTGCGAATAATCGCCCCACCGGTTGGCCCCTGTCTGGGAATTGGTCCCCATGTGGATGGTATCCTCGGCGATGTCGAGCACACCGGCGCCAGCTGCGTAAGCGGTGGCCGACTGCCCGCAAAATTTGATGCTGGGGAACATGTTGGTACTCGAGATGGAATAACCGAGCGCAATTTCGTTGCTGCCGTTCAGCATGATGCTGCCCATCCAACGGCTTTCGGCGTCGGGGGCGTAGGTTCCCTGCTGCCGCACCGACCAGGTGGAGGAGGTCTTGCGCAGCTCGTACCAGCGGATACCGGCGTGGTGGGCGCCGTCGACATTCACCGTATGACAGCAAACGATGGTCTGGTAACCGCCGAAGTTGCGGTATTGCGGTACATTCATGATCACCTGCGGGATGCCGTCGACTCGCTGGGTGGTCCCTTTCTGGTCGATGTTGTTCCAGTTGTTGCCGAAACTGCTGCTGAAGGGCTGCACGTCAAGCTGCTGGGTGCGGACAAAGGTCGAGGAGGCGGGGGTGGTCCAGTTGACGCTCAGTTCGTAAAGCCATAGCTGGTCGGTTCCTCCGCCGAGGGCGTCGTCATTGAAGGCGATGTACATCCCGGGAGCGCCTGCCGGGGCTGCGGGACCGTCGTTATCGATGGGAGGCACGCACATGAAACCATCGACCGAAGTGGGGCGCCATGCATTGTTAAAGGCCACCACCTGGGCCGTTCCTCCGTTGAGCATCTGGTTGCGTTCATAAACATAGATGTCATTGCCCGAGCTGTTGTTGTCGCCCATGTAATAACCGTCGCGCCAAACGCTGAACTTCGGGTAATCGGGCATGGCATC
>CAIMWF010000141.1 GCA_903845055.1 uncultured Bacteroidales bacterium
GACCAATGGAAGGATCGCCCGCCAGTCGCCGGGGTTGATGATGGGGATGTGGTATGGATAGTAGTCGGAAGTAAGGGGATGCGGGAAGATGAGCAGTTTGATATAGAGCCCGAGGGTATAGAGGATGGTTGCATATTTCTGTGGCCCGGTCATCTCCACGAAGGGGTTGTTCATCAGGTCGTTTGCCAGCGGGGTGGTAAAATGGCCGACCACGGCCTGGCGGATCAAAAGGAAAAGGATGGTTGCAATGACAGGAGGGGCCAGTGCAACCAGGTTGTCGCGGGTTTTGGTGCGGGTGAAAAACCAGAGGGTGACCGGCTGAATCACCAGGAACGTGGCGGCGTTTTCTTTCGAAAGCAGGGCCAGGAAAAAGGAAGCGCCACCAGAAAGAAGCTGGCTGACCTTTCGTTCCTCGGTGAATTTCAGGGCGAACCAAAGGCTGACAAGGCAGAAAAGGAAAGCCAGGATTTCATCCCTGCTTTTAATGTTTGCCACCACTTCGGTGTGCACGGGGTGTGCGGCAAAAAGCAGGCAGACCAGGAGGGGGGCTGCGTAAAACCAAGGGTTTTTCTCCTGCCGGAAACCCACTGAAACAGCCAGTTTCCGGGTGAGCGCCAGCAGCATGAGGCAGACCAGGGAGAACAAAAGCACATTCACCAGGTGGCTGATCATCGGGTTCTGCCCGAAAAACTGGTGTTCTACGGCAAAGGAGACCAGTGCGAGCGGACGGTAACGTCCTCCGGAGACCATGTTCTGGTCCTTGCCGAAATAACCCGTGAAAAGGTCGGTGGTAAGTATGTCCCCGATGCCGTGAAATCCCTGCTTTGTAAACTGGTTTCCCGTGATCACCATGAGGTCGTCGTAGGCATATTTCAGGCTCAGGGTATTTCCATAGAAAATAAAACAGGCGATGATGATGGTAACGGCGGCATAATATACTGCGGGGTCTTTCTTCACTGGGTTTTTTAGGGGACGGACCTCTTTTTTAACCGAAAGCGGTTTTTGTTTCGGTTTATTTCCAGGTTGATTTTTTTTCATGGAATCAATGGTATATCATTTTTCTGAAGGATACTAGGCCTGTCCATCAGCCCTGTCATTTCAGCGAATTTAAATACTCTTGCGTGACCGGTATTCCCAGCTCTCTGGCCTTAATCGCATCTTGTAGGGCTTCGGTTTTGTTACCGGTTAGCTTATAGGCCTGCGATCGCATCCAACGGTAATTGGGAAAGCCGGGTTTGAGGGCCACGGCCCTGTTCAGCCAACCGATGCTTTCCTGCATCTGTCCCCTGTTGTAATAGATCATGGCAATGCTGAACATGACGCGCTCGTCATCGGGTTTCGACTGAAGATAATGTTTAAAGTCGGCGAGCGATTCATCGGGCCGGCCGATTGCTCCATAAACCACGGCCCTGTTGGCATAGGCGGTATACTGGGTGCTGTCCATTTCAAGCGCTTTGGAGAGGTGCAGCAGCGCCGAGTCGAACCGGTTGCGGCGCACATAGATCGCCCCGAGGTTGGCCATGGTCAGCGCGTTGTCACGGCGTATGCCCAGCGCCCTGATATAATCGGCATAGGCCGAGTCATCCTGCCCGCGGGCAAAGTAGATATTGCCCCTGAACTGAAGGATCTCCACATCGCCGGGATCAAGCGCAAGGTCCCGGGAAAAATCCTTCAGGGCCTTTTCCTGCTCGTTGATTTCCTTGTAATAGAGCCCCCTGCAGGCATAGGGACGGGAATCTTTGCCTGGATATTTCGCGATGACATCCGTCCAGAGGGTTTCCCCGTTTTTCCACACTCCTGCACGCCGGTAGGTAAGGATCATGAAAACAAACAGGACAGACGCCAGGACGGCAGTTGCCACGGCCCTGCTGCCGCGGTGTTTCTCAAGGTACTGCTGGACTCCCCAGCCGGCGATGAAGACAAGTCCGACATATGGGACCTTGGTATAACGGTCGGCCATGAAACCCTGCCCGGCACCAAAGATCTGTAGCAGGAAAAAAACACTCAGGGTGAAGAACAGAAAACCGAAAGCGACAGCCCGCCCGTTTTTCAGGCTCTTCCAGCTGAAAAAGGCCAGGACGGCGATCAGCAGGGGACTCAGGTAGTATAACAGGGGCAATGTTTCACCTGTTTTGACCGGGTAAGGGTAGAGCGCACTGAGTCCCACCGGTACAATGAACTTCAACAGGTAGTCATTGAAGGCATATGCGCCGAAGAAAAGCCTTTCAGGCAGGGTGAACATTTCATTGATCTTCAGCGCCCCGATGTTCTTCAGGATAAAGATCCCGGCGATTCCGAATGCCAGGGAAAGGACCAGGAAGGGGACCTTCTCCGCCACCAGCTTCGGTTTAAGCGGCCGGTTCATGTAAAAATCGATGACAAAAAGCACGAGGGGGAGCGAAACGGCCTGGATCTTCGAAAACAGGGACAGCAGGAAAAGAACCCAGCTTATGGCCAGCCTTGCATAGGAGCGGTCAGCCTTTGTAACGTAGTCAAGGTAAGCGATGAGGGAGGCGAGGTAAAAAAAAGTATACAGCAGGTCTTTGCGTTCGGTCACCCATGCCACTGATTCGACCCCCATGGGATGGATTCCGAACAGCAACGCTCCGGCTGCTGCAAAAACAGGCTTCAGATTCAGCCTGCGCAGGATCGCAAAAACAAACAAGGTACAGAAAAGGTGGATCAGCAGGTTCGTAAAATGAAAGGCGGTGGATGAAAACCCGAACAATTTGTATTCAAGGGCATAGGATAGCAGGGGCAGCGGAACATAAGTACCGCCGATCTGGGTGGAGAACATCTGCCGGATGGAATGAATGCTGATCGACCGGATCATCTGGTTGCCGGTGATATAGGCACTGTCGTCCCAGGTGGATAAAAACTCGTTTCCCAGCACAGGGAGGAATACGATGAAGGTGATGGCAAGGATGATGATGGCAAGGAAAATGGGTTTGCCGGTGAAGGGCTCCTGGCCGGCGGGTTTGCTGTTTTTTATAGTTCCCCCGGGAAACTGTTTTTTTTGAGGTCCTGTAACCGGGTTTTTGGTCCGCTTATCCATAAAGGTTCTAATTTGGCGGCTAAGGTATGAGAATTCCTATTCCGAATAAATGGATATTCATCGTTGAAAAATTATCGCCGCTCACCGGGGGATAAAAATTGTTAGGGTGACCGGCACCTGCAGGGGAAAAAACCGCTGAATTGCAGGGCGTTTGAAGGATGCGTCGTGTAAAAACCAGGAATAAGGAATCGCTGTGAATCAAGGCCTGCTGCAGATCAGCATTAATGACCCACATTGCATGGTGCTTATTTGTTATGTTCATTTTAATTTTGTATCTTTGTGCGTTCAAAAATCGATACTGCGATGAAATCAATCAAATTTACCGACGAAGAATTGGAGCACCTGAAGAGCTACTATGAGATGGAATTGGCCGAAGCGGAAAAAGATGTCGCCAGAATCAAGGACATTATGTCAAAATTTGGAGAGCGGAAGCCATTCATAACAGAATCACCGGTAGAAATCGCACCGGCCAAACGGGGGCCCGGACTTGAAGAAAAATCGATGGACGGGATTAAAAAGGGACGGAAACCCCGGGCCGACAAAGGCCATGCAAGGGGCAAACGGGGTGCTGCCGCAAATGCGGAGCTTGCAGACCCCGGGGTTGTACTTTCGGTAGTTGAATCCCTGAAGGATAAACCGGCGATCCCGAAAAAAAGCCCCAGGAAGAAAAAACAGTACAGGAAGTATGGAATCACGCTCACCCCGCTGAGCAAGCCCCTGCCGCGAAGGGCCCCGGAACCGGAACTTCCTCCTGCAGAGCAGCTGCCTGAAAATACCGAATAGTTACTTTTCACTTTCCAACCTCCCTTTCATTCTTTCCGGCCCAGACTAACGGGCTTGCTGCATTTTTTTAACTTTGCGCTGATTTCATCACAACCGGCCCGGCCGGGTTTGGGTATTACGATGACTTGCCTGCCATGCAATGAAGAAAGATGTCCTGATATATTTTGCGGGGAAGATCATCCCGGCGCTGGCCAACCTCGCCATCATCATCCTGGCCGTCAGGTTCCTGGGCAAGGCTGAATACGGCAAATATTCGCTGGTATTTTATGCAACCATGCTGCTGAGCACCCTCACCTTCGGATGGATTCAGCAGAGCATCCTGAGGTTTCTCAGCGCCTATCCGGGGGAACAGGTCCTCGTGATCAACCGCTTCTATTTTCTCACGGTCATCAGTACCCTGTCGGCCATTGTTACCGGTACATTCATCTGTTTGTTCTATTTCCGGCTTTCATGGACCGATACGGCGGTAGTGCTGGTCTACATGTTCCTTTACAACCTGTTCCTGTTTCACCTTACGCTGAACCAGACAAACCGCAAATCGTTGCGTTACGCCACCCTTGAAGGGACCTACAACCTCTTTTTCATTGCGTTGTTCCTGCTGCTGGTAATGGTGATGAACCAGAGGTTGTTCATTGTCCTTTTCGTGGCCATGCTGGCGGCACTGGTTTTTACCGAACTTTTAAGGCTGACCCTCCTGCCTGAAGGGAGGGTGGGGCTGGATCCGTCGCGCATCTATTTTGAGGCGGGATTCACAAAAAAAGTCTTCAGTTTCGGGTTCCCCATCACCGTCTGGCTCTTCCTTTCCTATTTCCTGAACATTTCCGACCGTTTCATCATCAAGGAGTTCACCAGCTATGAAAACGTGGGAACCTACGGGGCCATCAAAGATTTCATCATCAAGATATCCACCTTTTCTACGGTTCCCATCCTGCTGGCATACCACCCGATGATCGTGGAGAAATGGAACAACAACCATAAGCAGGAGGCGATGAAGCTGATTCGCGAGGGACTCCTGTACTGTTTCCTGATCGCTTTGGTGGTATTCGTTTTCTTCATGGTTTTCCAGGATTTTTTTTACACCCGGATCCTGCACCTGCAGGTCAGCCACCAGTTCCCGGTTTCAGCCGCGCTCATCGCCTCTGCCTTCACATGGCAGGCCGCCATGCTGGTGCACAAGCCCCTTGAACTGCTGCTGAAGCCCAGGCTGATGCTGGCAGCCATTGCAGTCGCCCTGGCCGTGAACGGGCTGGCTAACCTGGTCTTTGTCCCGATCTATGGTTACCCTGCGTCCGCCGTAATCTCTCTCGTTTCGGTAGTTACCTATATTATCATTATTTTCGCTTTTTTGTTGCATTATCATAAAAAGGGGATGTTGGGATGACCCCATCTCCCTGACCCTTTTCTCCAAAAAAATGGAAGGGAAAGCAAATTCGCTCCCCGTCCGGGGATTCAGGGAGGAGCAAAACACATAAAGTTCAACATGCAATGAACAAACTGGAGTCGCTGATTTATCAGGTCGTAAAAAATAACCCGAAGGTCAAAAACATGGTGAGGGATCTTTACCAGGCGTTGTTTTCATTGATCCCCGGACCCCATGAAAAATCGAGGTTCCCGGTTATGGTCAGGGAGGGATATTTTTTCGGGTTTCATGACAAAAACCCGTGGTCGGCCGGCGACCGCCTGCTCCTTGCACATGATTTTCAGAAGCTTCCAAACAGGGAGCCCCGCAAGGGCGACCAGGTGAACATCGGTTTTTTCAAGGGCGAAAAAGCCACCGAATTTCAAAAAGTTGCAACGACTTCCTGTTTCAACTGGCAGCAGGGAAGCATGCTGCAATGGGTTGGCAAAACCGGTAACTTTATTTTCAACGATTCAGGCGGGGATGACAACATTGCCAGGATTTTCGATACCGCCGGTAAAGAGGTTGCCCGGCTTCCCGGGGCCATTGCGGCAGTGAATCCCGGCGGGACCATGGCCCTCTCCTATAATTTTGCCCGGCTGCAGCGCCATTTCCCGGGGTACGGGTATGTGCACGGCAACGATCCGGAAGTTGACAGGGATACTCCTGCATTGCATGGGATCAGTATCGCTGATCTGGGCACGAACAGGGTCACCGGTTTGTTTTCGGTGCAGGATGTTGCCTCTTTCCTGCCAGAAAAAAGCATGGCAGGAGCGAAGCATTTTCTTACCCATTGCCTGTTCTCACCCTCGGGCGACCGGTTTATTTTTCTCCATCGCTGGGTGAAAAACGACAACGTTACCTTTACCCGCATGCTATCGTGCGATGCGGGCGGCAAGCAGCTTCACCTTTTTCCGACGGGAGGAATGGTCTCTCATATCGCCTGGCAGGACGAATCGCATATAATGGCCTGGGCACGGTCGCCCGAAAACAGGGATGCCTACATCCTGTTCAGGGACATGAGCACAGAATTCCGGCTGGTCGGCACAGCCGACTTCAATTCCGACGGCCATCCCTCCTTCGCCGAAGGAAATCCCCGCTGGTTTGTTACCGACACCTATCCCGACCGGTTGCGCCGGAGTTACCTGATGCTTTACGACCTGGCCGGGGAAAAGCGAGTCGATCTGGGCTACTTCAGGCAACCCATGCAATTTAAGGAGGCCGTCAGGTGCGACCTGCATCCCCGCTGGAACCACAAAGGCGATGCGATCTGTTTCGACTCGGCCCACCGGGGAAGACGATCGCTTTGTACCATGAATATCGGGGATCTGATTTCACAAGAACAATCAAATACCTCCTGAACCATGCAACAGGCCGAAATCCTGATCCTCGCGGTCATCTACAACACCCATGCCGAGACCCTGCGGTACCTCAAAAGCATCGAAACGGTCGCCCCGGGGAACATTGCGCTTGTCCTGGCCGATAACAGCGACCGGGAGGTTCCTGTAGGTTTTGTTGAAAAGACCGCAGGCTGCCCATTCGTGACCTATTTGAAAACCGGGAAGAACCTGGGTTATTTTGGCGGCGCACGCGAGGCGTTCAATTGCTACCAGGCTTCACATGCCGCCTTGCCGCGGTGGATCCTGGTCACCAATGTTGATATTGTTTTCACCCCCGGGTTCTTCCTGCAGCTGGCAGCGCTGCCCGATTCACCGGGACTTGGAATGGTGGCCCCGGCCATCCTTTCCGAACGTTGGCATGCCGATTACAACCCGAAGATCAGTCAACGGTATTCCAGGAAAAAGCTGCATTTCTATCTTTTCCTCTATTCAAGTTTTCTCATACACAATGCCTTTCTTGTCGCGGCCTATCTCAAACGGTGGATCAACGGGAGAATGTCCGGCCCCCCCGCTGAGGGAATGCCGGAGCCGCGACCCGCTGAAAGGATCTATGCCCCGCATGGATCATGTCTTGTCTTCCACCGAAACTATTTTGAACGCGGCGGGACCATTGACCTGCCCAATTTTTTGTTCGGGGAAGAGGTCCTGGTAGCTGAGACGGCCAGGCAGCTGAATCTCGATGTCATGTATCATCCCGAAATGATTATCCGCGATTATGAACATGCATCCACCGGTTTTTTCATCTCGCCTCGGATAAATCGCTACAACAGGGAGGCAATCCGGTCGATCCTTGAGCGTTATTATTGTTGAACCCAATCATTATCCTAGAATAATGTTCATAGAGCCGATCCCTGAAGATCAAATCCCAGGTTCAGAGAAAAACAGGGGTTACCTGTTTGGCGTCCTGTTTGCTTACAGTGTGCTGCTGATCACGGGCATTCTGTTTCACCCGATGTGGCGCGATGAATTCCACACCTGGTCCATCGCCGGCGCCTCCGGTTCCTTCCGGGAACTGATGCGGAACAAAGCCGCCGAGGGACATCCCGATCTCTGGTACCTCCTTGTTTACGGCATCAGGAAGGTGAGCGACAATCCTCTCTCAATGCAGCTGATGCATGCCGGGTTCGCCATCCTGACGGTTTTCCTGGTCCTGAAATATGCCCCGTTTACCCGTCTCCGGAGGGTTTTGCTGGTATTCGGCTATTTTTATCTTTTCGAATATGCCGTGATCAGCCGCAATTATGCCATCGGCATTCTGCTGGTCACGATTTACCTGGCTCTTTACCGCCACCGGGTGCGGTTTCTCCTGGTCATGGCGCTGGTGTTATTCCTGATGGCTCAGACCAATGTTTACGGCATCATCCTTTCGATGACATTCCTTGCGACATGGGTTTTTGAAGCTGTTTTTTCTGAAGTGGTCAGGAAGGAATTGGGGCTACAAAAACCAACCGTATTCATGGGTTTAATGCTGGTCATGGCGGGCATTGCCTACGGCATTCACTCGGTGATTCCGCCCCCCACAGGCTATTTCGCCGGCTCTTCCCACTTTTCGCTCTCGCAGTTGACCCTTCACGAGACCATACGGTCGGTGGCGACCCTCTGGCAGGCCTGGTTCCCGGTCCCGATCCTGAACAGCGAGTTCTGGGAAACCAACATCGTCCGCGACATCGTTGTCCAGGCAATCCTCTCCCTGGTACTGGCCTGGTCGGCGGCGCTGCTTTTTACGCGGAGGCCGGTGGTCTTTTTCCTTTACATCACAGGGGTTGCCGGGATCATTGCATTCATCCTGATGTACTATTACGGGTATATCCGCCATCATGGTCACCTGTTCATTCTCCTGGTCATCTGCCTCTGGCTGTCGGCCTATTACCGGGAAGGAAGGTATACAAACAGGTACCCTGTAATTGAGAAATTCCGCGGGTGGCTGATCAAAAACACCCCGCGAATTTTCACGGTCATGTTATCGATCCAGCTTTTTGCCGGGGTATATGCCTTTACGGTTCAGTGTTTTGTTCCATTTTCAGCTGCAAGGGCAACGGCGCATTACATCCGCCAGCAGAGGCTCGACCGTTTCCTGATCGCCGGAGACCAGGATGTGGCGCTCGAACCGGTGCTGGGTTACCTGAAGAAGGATGCCTTTTTCTTTTCCCGGAATGCGGTCAGCACATACCTGGTTTATGATGCGATACGGAGGATCCCCGGACACGAACGGGTGCTGGCCTTGGCCGACAGCCTCGTTGTGGCTCATGGTGACACCATCCTGCTGGTGATGAATTATCCCCTTGCCGGCCATCCCGGCAGGAACCTGTTTAAAGTCGGATCGTTCGAAAAAAGTATCCGGTACGACGAAATATATTACCTTTATCTGCTTTCGCCTCCTGCTGGGAGCCTGTCAACGTCAACACTAAAGCAACGAATAACCAAAGAGTAACCGATGCAGCCCCTAGTAAGCATTATCGTACCCTGTTTCAACGAAGAAAAATACATTCGCTCCTTCCTCGAAAGCATCCTCCTGCAGGACTACCCCGCGGAAAAAACGGAGGTATTCATCATCGACGGGATGAGCTGCGACCATTCGCGGGAGATCATCGGTGAATACTGTGAACGCGATCATCGGTTCCGGCTGCTGCTGAATGAACAGCGTTTTGTTCCCTTTGCCCTCAACATGGCCATCCGCCAGGCACAGGGCGAGGTCATCGTGAGGATGGACGCGCATTCGGGTTACCCCGTCATCTACATCAGCACCCTGGTCAGGAATCTCCTGGAACTCAAAGCGGACAATGTGGGGGGCGTATGGCGAACCAACCCTGCCAACAATTCACTCAAGGCCCGGGCCATTGCCGCGGCACAATCATCGCTGTTCGGTGTGGGCGATTCGCATTACCGGCTGGGTGCTTTAGGAATCAGGCAGGTGGATACCGTTCCCTTTGGCTGTTTCCCCAAAAGCATTTTCGACCGTATCGGGATGTTCGACGAAGAATTGCTGCGCAACCAGGATGACGAATTCAACGCCAGGATCATTGAAAACGGCGGGACGATTTACCTTATCCCGGAGGTGGTGATCGATTATTACGCCCGGGCGACCGTTTCATCCCTGGCAAGGATGTTTTTCCAGTATGCCTTTTTCAAACCGCTTGTGAACCTTAAACTGAAAAGACCGGCCACCATCCGCCAATTCATCCCCCCTTTGTTTGTCATTTTCCTGTTTTTCGGCTGGCTCGGGATGCTGGTCTCCCCGTTGCTGTCATATGTCTATGCCGCGGGTGCCGGTATTTATTTGGCGGCGAACCTGTTTTTCACCATAAAAAGCATCCTTGAAAGCCGCCGGGTCGCGCTTGTCCTGTATTTACCCTGGCTTTTTTTCCTGCAACATTTGTCGTATGGGATTGGATATCTCGCAGGGATCGTTAATTTTGTTCTTTTGAAAAAGTCGCTGACCACCCTCATAACCTCCCGCTAAACCAGGCCCGAAACGATGCGACAGCGGATACACCGGTATATTTTCTTCTGCACCTGCCTGCTGCTGGCCTTTTTAATGCCGGTCTTCCCGAGGGCGCTGCCTTATATCATCGCATTGATGATGCTCAACTGGCTGGTGAGCGGGGCATACCTGGAAACCGTTCCGCGTCTTTTCAACGAAAAATGGCGCATCACGACCCTCTCCTTCGCCTCGCTTTATCTCCTATATATGATCGGCATGCTTTATTCGACCGATATGAAATACGGGTGGTTCGACCTCGAGGTGAAGCTGTCGCTTTTCATTTTCCCGCTGATATTTTCGCTGAGCGACCTGTCGGTCCTGACACACCGGAGGGTCCGGATGATCCTGGATGCCTTTCTTGCAGGGTGCCTGGCCGGGTCGCTGATCCTGCTCTGCCACACCTGGATGGCAAACGTGCACCGGGGCATTCCGGATGCATTTTATTACACGAACCTTTCCTGGTATTTCCATTCGAGCTACCTAGCGATGTATTACTGCCTCGGGGCCAGCATCGCGTTGTGGCGGATCGTGGAAAATTTCCGCCGTGAGCCTGTTCACCGGTACATACTGCCTGCCCTCATGGCGCTCTGGCTGGAGGCCATGGTTTTCCTGCTGAGTTCAAAAGCAGGACTGATCCTGCTGCTTGCTGTTCAGGGTCTGATGGTGCTGCTGTTTGTCAAAAGGGCCGGCCTGTTTCGCACCCTCCTGGCCGTGATGGTCCTGGTAGTTGTTTTCGCCGGTTTCTCGAGGATGTTCCCCTTTGCCTTTACCCGGATTTCAAGAGCCGATTCCATGGTCAGTTCCTCGCAGACATTGCTGGAGAATCCGAACGACGGCACGGTGGCCCGGATGGAGATATGGAAGGTATCGGTCGGACTTATCAGGGACCATTTCCTTTTCGGAACCGGGACGGGCGACGTTAAAAAAGTTTGCCTTGAGGCTTACCGTGAGCACCGGATGCTCCCGGTGGTGAAGAAAAATCTGAATTCCCATAACCAGTACATCCAGACATTCATCGCGCTGGGCGTCCTGGGATTCATCCTGCTTGCAGCATCGCTGCTGGTTCCCGGTTACCTCTCATTGCGCAGAGGGGATATGGTGTACCTTTGTTTCCTGGTGATCTTCGGCATCAGCATCCTTTTTGAATCGATGCTGGAAACGCAGGCCGGGGTGGTATTCTATTCTTTTTTCAATGTACTCTTTTTTTCAGTTGCGGCAATGCACGGGCCGGAACCGGGAAAGGCTGCGGTCACCCCGGGGAATGACCCGGCACACGAATGATAAAAAACAATTTAGTACCGGAAATATGACCGATCAGGAAAGCAATGGAAACTGGCACGACGATCCTTCGAACTGGAAGCTGGGGATTTTTTACTACAACAAAGCCGACAAAAGGATATTCCCGCCGAAAAGAATCCGCGGGCTGGGATGGACGATAAACTTTGCCAACCCCTTGTCATACCTGGCCATGATCGGGCTGATCGTAATGCTGTTCGTGGCGGGACATTTTTTTGGTTAACGAGGCGATCGTCACCGGAATTAAAAACGAACGAACAAAATAACAATGGAAAAAAACAAGATAAAGGCCGTCATCACCGGGGCCACCGGGATGGTCGGCGAGGGTGTCCTGCATGAATGCCTGCTGCACCCTGCGGTCGAAGCCGTGCTGGTGATCGGCCGCAAACCCTGCGGTGTGATGCATCCGAAACTTACGGAGATCATTCATGATGATTTTTTCAACCTGGCCGCCATCGAATCGCAGCTCGGAGGTTACAATGCCTGTTATTTTTGTCTCGGGGTCTCATCGGTCGGGATGAAAGAGCCTGAATATACGCGCATATCCTACACCCTGACCATGCATGTGGCCGGAACGCTCTGCCGGCTGAACCCCGGCATGACCTTTTGTTATGTTTCGGGGGCCGGGACCGACGGTACCGAAAAGGGTCGCATGATGTGGGCGCGGGTCAAGGGCAAGGCTGAAAATGACCTTGCGAAGCTGCCTTTCAGGGTGGCATACGCATTCAGACCCGCATTTATGTTGCCCACGAAGGGGTTGAAGAACACCCTTCCCTATTACAAATATATCGACTGGCTTTATCCCGTTTTACAGCCATTGTTCCCGGGAATGTTCGGCACCCTTAGCGACCTCGGGCTGGCGATGATCGGCTGCATGATCAGCCCGCCGGAAAAGAGGGTTCTGGAGGCCAGGGACATTGCCGCGCTGGCAAAAACAGTTAAAGAACCCGGCATACATTCATGACCGGAGGTTCACTTCCAAATCGTAAATCGTGAAACATTCGGTACTTAAAAAACAGAATAATTCCAAAATGTGCTTCGTTTGCGGGCTCAGCAACGACATGGGGCTCCATGCCTCCTTCTTTGAAACGGATGCCGGCGAACTGGTTGCCCTGATCAAACCTACGGAGCTGCACCAGAGTTACCCCGGCAGGATGCATGGTGGCGTGGCTGCGGCCATCCTCGACGAAACCATCGGCAGGGCCATCGCAATCGGCAAATCCGACCAGGTCTGGGGGGTGACGGTTGAACTGACCACCAAATTCAGGAAGCCTATCCCGCTCGACCAGGAGCTGAAGATCGTGGGGCGTGTGTCGGAGGACGGCACAAGGTTTTTCCAGGGTTCTGGCGAGATCGTTCTGGAAAACGGCGACATCGCCGTATCGGCCACGGGGAAATATCTCAAGGTCCCCATCGACAAGATCACGGATGCGGTGATGGGCGAAAACGACTGGTTCCTCCATGAATCGGGCGAGGATCCGGAAGAAATTGAAATCCCGGGGAAAGAGTGACAAATGACGAGTGATGGGTGGAAGCGAAAGACGGGGGACCTTTTATGGAACAGGAAGACTTCATTAAAAGACAGATTGACCAGCTTGGGCGGGTCCTCGTGAAGGTGCTGGCCGGGTTGACCGGACTCGATGCATCGGGGCAGTCCGGTGAGAGTATCGAAACAATCGACCTGATGCTCAAAAATGAGCTGGATATTGATCTTGACACACTGTTATCCATGCCTGAAGATAAGTTCATCATGACCCTTCAGACATCCGGGAACTGGAGCCACGGGAATGCGGAAATGCTTGCTGATATCATGTTCATTCTTGCGGAGGAGGGGGATTTCAGCCGGGCAATGGTTCCAAGGCAGGAAAAGTTATACAAACATGCACTGGCGGTATATCAGTACGTTGACAGGACCTGTTTGACCTATTCGTTCGAGAGACAACGCAAATTGGAAAAAATCAAGAGCATCTTTCTGCACGGATCATGAATTTTTTTGTTATTTTTGAAGACATATCAATGCCGGTTCCCCCTTTATGCAAGGATGCCCGCCATTTTTCCTTTTATTGTTTTATCAGCAACAGCATTAAAAAATGAAGAACTTCCTGATTATGATTTTCCTCGGATGCCTGGTCCAGGCTTCGGTGGTTGCCCAGAATACCTCTCAGTGGCGCGGACCGGGCCGTGATGGTATCTATCCTGAATCCGGCCTTCTGAAATCATGGTCTGCCGAGGGTCCCGCATTGCTCTGGCATTTTGACGGTCTCGGCACGGGACATTCCTCCGCTACCGTTACCGCCGACCGCATTTATACTGCCGGTACGCTGGAGGGGATTGGCTATCTCTTTTGTTTTGATTTCGAGGGCCACCTGCTCTGGAAGGTCCCTTACGGTGAGGAGTGGACCGAAAGCTGGCCCGGGGTTCGAAGCACACCGCTGGTATCGAACGGAAAGATCTACCAGCTGAGCGGGCTGGGAAAGCTGTTATGCCGGCGTGCCGACAATGGCGCGTTCATATGGAGTGTTGATGTCCTGAAGGATTACCATGGTCCCAATATCAAATGGGGGGTCACTGAAAACCTCCTGATCGACGGCAACAAGTTATTCTGTACGGTAGGGGGAGCCGATTCCAATGTGATCGCCCTGAATCCCGATGACGGAAGCCTGATCTGGAAAAGCAAAGGCAGGGGAGAAGCCAGCGCGTACGGCTCCCCGGCCCTCGTTAAACTTGCAAACCGGCACCTGCTGGTGCTGCACACAGCCAAATCGATCCTGGGAATGGACGCTGCCGACGGCAAACTGCTCTGGAGCGTCGACCAGCCCAATGCATGGTCGGTGCACGCCAATACCCCTTTCTTCCATGAGGGGTACCTCTACTGTGTTTCGGGGTACGGAAAAGGAGGCGTGATGCTGAAACTTTCCGACGATGGGGGATCGGTGCAGGAGGTATGGCGGAATACGAACCTCGACAACCGCATGGGGGGCTTTGTGGTGCTCCACGGAAAAATCTACGGTTCCGATGATGGCGGCAAGGCATGGTATTGCCTCGACTGGAAGACCGGCGTGTCCATGTACTCGGAAAAGATCACCGGAAAGGGGAACATCATTTCCGCCGACGGGCTGCTTTACCTGTATGGAGAAAACGGCGAGATCGTCCTGGCCGATCCGCTGATGGATTCCTTTAAAAAGATCAGTTCTTTCAAGGTTCCCTTCGGGACCGACCAGCACTGGGCCCACCTGGTGATCGGCAGCGGCCGCCTTTTTGTACGACACGGAGGTTCACTGATGGTATACGATGTCCGGAAAAAATAACACCCATGAAACGACTGTCCGGCAGAAAGTCCCGAGCGAATAATAACATCTTACACTAACCAAACTGCTTTTTATGAAATTCCGTTTTTCGATCCTCGCACTGCTCATGTTATTATCCCTCAGGGGAAATCTCCAGACCATCACCCAATGGAGGGGCGATGCCCGGGATGGTGTCTACCTTGAAGCGGACCTCCTGAAATCGTGGCCGGCAGAAGGCCCGGCCAAATTATGGAAGATAGACAGCCTTGGCAATGGTTTCTCTTCCCCGGTAGTCACCGCCGACCATATCTATGTTCCCGGTGAGGTTGACAGTACCGGCTATCTCTTTGCCTTCGACAAAAAGGGAACATTGCTTTGGAAAACCGAAACCGGGAAGGAATGGAACGAAAATTTCCCGGGTCCCCGGTCCACCCCCACTGTGGTTGACAACCTGGTCTATTATTGCTCCAGCATGGGCAACATCGTCTGCCTCGATGCGGAGACCGGGCAGAAAAACTGGTCGCTGAGCATGCTGAAGGACCTGCACGGAAGGAATGTGAGGTTCGGTTATTCCGAATCGCTGCTGATTGACGGCAACCGCCTCTTTTGCGCCCCCGGCGGTTCCGATACCAACATTGTCGCCCTGAACAGGTTCAACGGGAAGGTTATCTGGAAATCAAAAGCCATGGGCGATTCCGCAGCGTTCTGTTCGCCTGCGCTGATCAGGCTGCCGCAACGAAAGATCCTGGTTACCATCATGATTCACCAGGTGATCGGGGTTGATGTTGCCGACGGGTCCCTGCTCTGGTCGGTGAAACTTGACCGTCCCAACGACATCCATTGCAATACCCCGTACTACGAGGATGGGGCCGTTTATTATAACGACCGCGGGGGAAACGGGGCCGTGAAGCTTGAACTTTCGCCCGATGGCCAATCGGTGAAAGAACTATGGCGGAATTTCAAGGCCGGCAATGTACAGGGCGGATTCATCAAATCGGGCAATTATATCTATGGAGCCCGTTACCGCCCTTCACGGTTCGAATGTCTTGACGCAACTACCGGCGAGATATCCGATTCGCTGAAGTTCGCCTGCGGTTCAACCATTTTTGCCGACGGGCTGCTGTATTGCTACAACGACCAGGGGATGGTCGGGCTGATCAGGCCGGTCAATGGAAAACTTGAACTGCTGAGCTCCTTTAGGATCACCGAAGGAACCCTGGAACATTTCGCCCACCCGGTCATCTGCGATGGTGTACTTTACATCAGGCACGGAAAGGCCATGATGGCCTATGATATCCGAAAAAAGAAATAATGCAATCACTCGTCATTCGTCACTTGTCACTCGTCACTCCAAAACCCCCGCTCCATGAAAAAACTGCTCCTCCTCCTCGTCCTGTTTTCCCTCGGTCTTCACGGTTATATGCAGACCACCGCCCAATGGCGTGGTGACGCCCGCGACGGCATTTACCACGAAACGAACCTCCTGAAGGCCTGGCCGGCCGCAGGGCCCGTGTTGCTATGGAAAACCCTTGAAATCGGCAATGGCTATGCTTCTCCCACCTTCACCACCGACAGGATGTTTGTGGCCGGCGAAGTTGATTCGACCGAGTACCTGTTTGCTTTTGATCTGCACGGGAAATTGCTCTGGAAAGCCGATTGCGGAAAAGAGTGGGTCGTTTCATACCAGGGTGCCCGGTGTGCCCCCACGGTCGCGGGTGATCTCGTTTACGTGTGTTCGGGACTTGGGAACCTCTCCTGCATGGATGTAAAAACAGGGGAGAGAAAATGGTTTGCCGACATGTGCCACGATCTTCACGGCCGGTTCACAAGATACGGC
>CAIMWF010000142.1 GCA_903845055.1 uncultured Bacteroidales bacterium
GGCGCCAAGGTCGGGGGCGATGGCCTGGAAAGAGGCATTGTTGGGATAGCCGGCATTTGGAAACCGCGGAACGCCGTCATGGTCGGTGGTGATACTGACCGGGGTGGTGATTGTAAGACCCGCACTTTCACACTGTGAAGGAACACTGGTCTGGATGTGAAAGTTGTAAGGTGCAACAGCACTGATGAACGGCGGGTTCTCTGAAACAGACTGGTTTTCATGAGGATCGACAATGGCGCGGAAGGCCTCGATGGTCTGGACAGAATTTACCCCATCATAGTAAATAAGATTTTTATTACCGGGCGAGCCTGCATAGAGGCAATTGTTGTTCGACAGCACGGAGTAATTGGCGAGACCGGGGCTTTGAAATGCCAGGGCAACAGCCCTTAAACCGGTGGACATGTCACTTTTATTGACGAGGATATTGTTCCTCATGGTGACCAGCGAGGGGAGTGACGTCCAGTAGACGCAGGCACTTTCGTTGTTACTGCTGGTTGAAACGTAATCCAGGAAAAAAGTGTTGTTGCTTATGTTAGCCACAATGCTGTTTCCGTGGGCCATATAGCACATTACACCCAGGTTGCCGGGCATATTGTAATTTGGATTCCTGCAGTCATACACAAGGTTGTTGTAAACATTAAAGGTTCCGATTCCATTGTTTATTCCCCAAACCTGGCCCGCGGCGGCGGAACTGCTGATATCATAGATGGTGTTGTTATAGATGTTTACATTGCCTGTACAACTTATCCCGTATACATTTTGCATCGTTGAGGAGATCGTATGGATAACATTATTGTAAAAACTTCCTGTTGCGCCCGGACCGTATATACTTAATCCGACATTTTGCCCGGGACCGGTAAACCCAGTAATGGTGTTGCTGTAAACATTATAGGTATTGTACCCATTGCCGGGACAATATATTCCATATGCCTGCTTTGTATTTGTGGAGGTTGTGCCGTTTGATATTGTTGTGTTGAAAATTTTAAAGGTTTTCTGGTAATCGAAATAGATGCCGTAGGCATTGACGGCGTTTCCGCCGAGATTGGTAATTACACTTACACCCGACCCGGTAATGCCGATTTCGTTGCCGGTATCGAAACCCGTGGATGACCCGGTTATTGAGTACCCGGTGTTGCAGTTCTGCACCGTATTGTTGTAGAACTTGTTGCCCGACATGGCCCCTGCTGCACTGGTAGCTGTTGAAACCCAGTAAATGCCGGTGGAATTGGTATTGGTGGCATTCAGGGTGATGACACAGTTTTTGACCAGGTTGTTCTGGGAGCCGGAAGTCGGGGTCCCGGTAAAACTAAAACCGAATTCCATCTGGTTGGAAGCATCCCTTATATCCAGCCCGGTAAAAGTGATATAACTGGCGGATGTTAGCTGAAACGCCGCATCTGTGACCAGTGCCGTACCGGTAAAATTGAGGATGGGCCTTGTTCCGGTACCCGATTGCTGAAATACAACGGGAGCGGCGGATGTGCCTGTTGCCGTGATGTTCAGCGGTGATTCATTGAATGTACTGCCGTCGGCAATTGAAAAAGTTACACCGCCCGCCCCGACGCCGGAGGCGTTCAGCGCTGCAACGGCTGCCCCGACCGAGGAATAATCGCCCGGGATGTTCTTCGTACCCGTAAGCTGTGCAAAGGAAAAGGCATTGATCATCGTCAGGAATGCCCAAAACATTAGAAATCTTTTCATTTGATTTGTTTTTTTACCAGGTTATGACTATTGATGCTTTTTAATATCTTCTGTGGGAGAGGTCTTCAGGTCCTGCTCTTTTTCCTCCAGAATCTTTTTCAGGATCCGGTTTTGAAGTTCCTTGACCTTTAGCCGCTGTTCCAGTTCGTTTTCACCGGGAACGGTTTCCGTGTTATCAGGTAACGGTGTGTTGGGATTTGTTTCCATGAATAATTTTTTTTCCAAAATTACTCCGGGTGACAGGATGACGGTTGATTCCTCTCCCCTACAAAACCTTTAGATCGGGGGAAATGGCACCCCTACAACAACTCTACATTTTTTTATGATCCTGATAATGAGATCTCAGGAAGTTCAGGCTTTGGAAAGATGAAGCAATCAGTACAATCCTGAAGGGATGATAAAGATGCCCGCGGTAAGAAAAGGTTAAATTTTTGCGAGGAAATTGACAAGGTTGACCTGTGGATCATTCAACCCGAGATGTTTTCGAAGGCGGAAACGGGCCATTTCGATGGTTTCCCGTCGTTGCCCGGTAAGTTCGGAGATCTCCTTTGTGGTCAGGTTTA
>CAIMWF010000143.1 GCA_903845055.1 uncultured Bacteroidales bacterium
ACCGATGGTTTTATGCGCAGGGCGGCCGCGATCCGCCGCACATCCGTGTCGGTGATCCTGGGTCCGAGGGTGCGGCAGCAGTTGGCGCAATCGAGGCAGCTGATCGTTTCGAACACCGCTTCATGAAGGGCATGCACCCGCTCATCGAGTTTCCGGGGATCGGTGGCTGTGAGCCGCTTCACCAGGGCCGCATGCTCCTGCCGGGCAGCCCTGGCCATCGCGGGCAGTTTGTCGGGTGCAATCATCAGGTTGTTTTAGGGTTGAAAGCCGCTGCAGGCATCATTTCATGAATTCGGTGGGAATGGCCATGTCCCGCGTCATCTGCCTGAACTTTCCTTCATGTTGCCATTGGCTGTTGAATTTTTCCAGTGTTTTATTGATTTCCTTTTTCATGGTTTTGTTCATCAAAACAATGGTGTCCCGGGGAACAACAACCGGGGCCTTTTTATGGATGAGCTTTTTACTTTCCTCAAAAACATCCTTGCTATAGGGTGTTACAGGAAACAATTCAATTTCCGCCTTACCGGGCCCAAGAAAAGTTCCAGGACCATGAACGGACGTTCCGTAATTGACAAGGTAGGTTCCTCCTTCCTTCAGCTCAGCCCGGATAAATAGCGGTTTATGAATGGTATAGGTCCAGAAAAGCTGTTCCCCTGTGTCGCATTCATATCTCAGGTAATCCCGGCCCTTCAGTTCACCGATGTAATTGTTGTTGTGAATGTAAGAGATAGGTATCCCGTAGTAATACTTGTTTCGCACAAAATAAACGACGGCTTTTCCCTTCGGGGGCGGCAAAAATCCCTGCGGGAACAGGGAAGAATTACTGTAAAATATGGAAACCAGGATGATTAACAGAATTTTTATTTTCATTTTCCCGATCATAAAACATTCATAAAAGATGGGTCAATAGCAATGTTCTGTCCACTTAAGGCAACCCTTTGTCCAGACAAAGGATTGTTTTTCAGTTATTCTGCGAAATGTTTCTCGATAAGGGACAGCAATATCTTTTGATTCAGGGGTTTTGAGACATAATCATTGCATCCCGACTGGATTGCCTTCTCCCGTTCGCCTGAAAGAGCATAAGCGGTTTGTGCGATGATGATGACCTCCCTGTTGAACTGCCTGATCTGCCTGGTGGCTTCATATCCGCTGATGCCGGGCATCCTGATGTCCATCAGCACAAGATCCAGTTTTGGATTTTTACGGCATTCTTCCACTGCATCTTCTCCCGACTCCACAAAAATGGCCTGGTCCGTTATCCGGTCGAGCGTGGCACGCAGCAGTAATTCCGAGCTTTCATCATCTTCGGCAATTAATATCTTCAGCCCCTGCAGATTCTTCCCTTTTTCATCTGTGGAAAGCGCTTTCTCCCTCTGTTTCCCGGGGGCCTGATGGAAGGGTAACGTAAAATAAAACACCGACCCGGCTCCAATTTCACTTTCCACCCACATTTCACCCCCCAGCATTTTGACATAAGCCTTCGATATGGACAAGCCCAGGCCCGTTCCTTCAGGCACCTGTTTTTCAGCCTGGCCGCCCTGCATGAACCTTTCAAAAATAATCTCTTTATGTTCCCGGGGGATGCCGGGACCCGTGTCTTTTACATAAAATACAAGATCATTGCCTTTTGATGAATAACCAAATTCAATTTCGCCTGCCTTTGTATATCTTATTGCATTCTTGACAAGATTCGTGAGAATTGCATAAAGTTTTTCGCGGTCGGTCTTAAGGATCGCCTGTTCATCGGGTAGTGAATTTTTTAATGAAAAACGCAGCCCTTTTAATTTAACCTCAGGTTCAAAGAAATTAAAAATGTAATTGGTTTGACTGTTAATGTTGGTTTCCGATATGATGGTTTCCATTTGTCCCGCTTCAATCTTCGCGATATCCACGATATCGTTGATGATATTCAGCAACCGGTTCCCGCTTCTTTCAATGATGTGGAGGTATTTATCTTTTTCAGGTTCTGAAATATCTTTTTCTTTGAGAAATTCGGTAAAACCAAGAATGCCGTTCATCGGAGTACGGATTTCGTGGCTCATGTTGGCAAGAAAAGCCGATTTCAGGCGATCGCTTTCTTCTGCCTTCACTTTCGCTTTTATCAGTTCATTTTGTGCCTGCCTTCGCGCTGTTATATCATTGAATGTCACGATAAGATATTCCGAAATAAAGGTTGCGAACAACTCGCAGATACGCACGGATCCATCGTTGCATGTAACCTGGTATTCTCCTGTATTGAAGGCGCCATCCGATTGTTTCGCCTTCTCCAGGGCAGGCTTCCATCGTCTGATAACATCACGCCGGTAATCGGGGTCCGGATAAGCGATTTGGTACCACTCCATGGTTGTGGGGGCGGTATGACCGAAAAGAGACAAAGCGCTTTGACTCCAGAAAAGGATGTTGTCATCCTTCAAATCAACCAGGGCAACAGGGAAAGGTGTGGCATCGAGAATGATACGAAGCCTGTGTTCGCTTCTGACCAATGCTTCTTCGGCATGTTTACGGGTACTGATATCCGTTATTGTTCCGATCAGCTTGACCGGTTGGTCATGCTCATCCAGTTCAAGTCTGCCCAGGCCATGAACCCAGCATTCACAGCCACTGCTCTGGTTAATGATTTTATATTCCTTATCGAAGTTTTGCCGTTGACTTAAAACTTCGTTGATAACATATTCCGAAAGGGTCTGGCGCCAGCCGGGATGAACGAGTGCGTTCCAGCCCTCAAACGTTCGGATGTAATGATTATCAATCCCGAAAATACCATCCAGGATTTCGGAGCTGGTCCACCATCCTTTGGCGAGGTCCCATATATAACTCCCTAAATGTGCAACTTCCTGGGATTCGCGCAGCAGGCGTTCTTTTTCGCGCAGCGTTTCCTGTGCAAGATAATTTCCTGTGACATCCGAAAAAACAAGCACAACCCCGGTAATATCTCCTGTTTTATTTATAATGGGCGCTGCGCTGTCAGCGATATGCCTTTCAACGCCATCCCTCGAAACCAAAACGGTATGGTTGGCCAGGCCAATCACTTTTTTGTCAATAAGCACTTTGGCTACAGGATCTTCAACCGGCTTCCTGCTGATAGCATTGATTATCCTGAATACTTGCGCGAGGGGCTTGCCGATGGCATCTTCCCGCAGCCATCCGCATATTCTTTCTGCAACCGGGTTTAAGTCGACAATGATCCCGTCCTGGTCCGTGGAAAATACACCGTCACCAATGGAATGCAGGGTGATCCGAAGGTTCTCTTCGCTCACCCTTAAATTCTCTTCAGCAATTTTCCGGGCAGTAATATCAAAGATGTTTGTGATGAAATAGAGGGGTTCACCCCGTCCGTCACGCTCCAGTGCAGAACTGATATCAACATAAACCGGGTGACCGTTCTTGTGGATGTATCGCTTCTCCCACCGGAAGGATTCAACTTCATGGTTGATAATCCTCTTCATAATGGCCGTATCATTCGGAAGGTCGTCCGGGTGGGTCAGTTCCGGCCAGTTTTTGCCCGACAGTTCCTCCATTGAATAACCTAGTATATCGCAGAATGCCTGGTTTACTTCAATTTTTCCATCCATGGAAGTCATGGATTTACCAACAGCGGAATGATAGAAAAGGCTGCGGAATTTTTCTTCACTCCTCAGAAGTTCATTTTCTGTCTGAATGATCTTGGTTATCGATCTGATCCTGGCCACGAACTCTCTTTCATTCAAAGGCTTCACCAGGTATCCGTCGGCACCTGCTTCAATTCCTTCGGCAATGGATTCCGGTTGTTTTTTCACCCCCGATAAAAACAGGATATGGATGGACGAAAGTCCGGGGTCGCTTTTAATCATTTTGCAGATTTCAAGGCCCCCGGTATCGGGCAGCATCACATCCAGCAGGATCAGATCGGGCCTGTCAATGCGCAGTCTTTTTAAACAATCGCTTCCGTTTTCTGCAGTAGTAACAGAATAATTTTCCTTTTTCAGCCATTGTCCGATCATCCGGAGCATATCGGGATCGTCGTCAACGATCAGGATCTTCACAAAGAATTTTTGTTCCATTGGTCTGTCATTGAGATGTGCAGACACATCACCTGATGAATACGTAGAAACTTTTCTTCAATAAAAATTTCGACCCGGGGTGGACATGCCGGATCTTTTAGCTACTGTCTGTCGGTTTTTATTGAGCATATTACCTTATCAGGAATCAAGTAATGGAAAGGACCAGGCTATCCCGGTTAAGACTGGTCAAAAATGCGTATTTTATTAAGGCAATCAGACAGACCGATCTTTTTTAGTTTTCAGCTATATACAGGTCAAAAATATGAAATATTTGAATGTATCGGGTATTTAACAAGTTTATTTCAACTTCCTGTAAATTAACAGAAGGCAAAAAGTTTTGCACATGAAACGGTCTCATTATTGGGGGCCGATTTTGTTGACCATTCCATGCCGGTGCCGGTTGACCACTTTCCTATTAACAATAAATATTCCATGGCGAATAATGTGCGTCAATGCGGCGCAGTCATAACTTTCGGCGGGGCCAACTGACCCAATTGTTTCATACTTCGTAAGGGTAATGTCACTTTTTGGTGTATCATGTATTGAAAAGCATGTTCAGCATGCTTTTTGCCACTTGGAACGTGGCTTTTTTCATTAATCCTGAGGCCGTAAAAGCACTAATCTTAAGACAGGTTATGAACATGTATCAAAGTCAAGAATTTACAACAGGGCGTTGAAACGTTCAAGGACAGGAGACAGCAGGATTTTCCAAAGATAATGATTCGTTCAGGTATGATAAGATTTACCTCCATTCTTATGTTGATTTTCCTGGTGCAGGTGGTTAACGCGCAGGTGCCGGGGGGTGAAATTGCAGGAGATTCACTCATCGAAATCGCCCAATCAAGGGTTGACAGCCTGAGAGACGCCAGGAATGACCGTATTGATGCCGCTACAGAGAGATTTGACAGACTTTCCCATGTCGAATTTACCATGGATTTCATGAACAGGGTTGTTTATATGGGCAGGAACTGGGGCATCAGGGGTTCACAGGTGCTCCTCACAGCTGGTTACAATCACAGGACTGGCGTTTACGGGGAAATCACGGGTTACCACCTCACCAAAGTTCCAAAATCGGCACAGAACGACCCGGTTTCTCCAACACTGGCACAGGTGGATTTCACCCTGGGTTTCAGGAAGCAGCTTCTTGAAGGATGGAATGCCGACGTTGCCTATTCTTACTGGTGGATCCTTTATGGGACTTCTGTATTCAGGAACGAGCTGAAGAACAGCTTTGACCTGAACACCTCTTATGAGTACCGCAACTTTCTTGTGACTGCCGATGTTTATTTCATGTGGGGCAAGACCAGCAATGTGGAGGTCACCTTCGGACTTGGCAAAGGATTTAACATTTACCATATTTTCGGCAACGACAGGCTGACCATCACGCCAACCTTCAATGTCGGGGCAGGTTCAACAACCGGCATGATCAAAAAATACAAGCCTGACACCGATCCTTACTCCGACAGCCTGGCGAATCTCGGTCACTTCAGGCTTCTTAACCTTGAGCCGGCATTACCGATCGAATATCGTATAGGTCCGGTTGACTTCACCTTTGCGGCAAGCCTGGAAATACCCAGGAATATCGTCGATCCTGCCGAAAGCACACTTGGAACGAAACCGTTCATGCTTTACCAGGGAACGTTGAAGTTTTTTATAGGTAAAAAATCGGGGACATGACGGGAACAGGTACTTCACAGGTTTTTCAGTCGGCACAGCCGACCCGGTGGAACAGGTTGCGCTGGGTGTTCAGGGTGGGTGCCGTGATCTTGCTCATGGTGGTTGCAGGGGTGGTTGCATCCCTTTTCAGCCGGGGCAGTGTCCGCATCCCGGGACAGGGAAACGGCAACCTGTCCAAACTCAGCGTGAAGGAAATTTCCGCCTCCTTTTCTCCACTGGTTCAAAAGGAATTCGGCAAAGACATTGATTCGGTGAGAAAAAAACCGCACCGGGACCTGTACAGCGCGGAGGTGGCTGCGCCAAAAACCCAGGGATTGAAATTGCCTCTCAGGGCTGCATTTTATGTCAACTGGGACGTTCAGTCGGGCTGGTCGCTGAAAAAAAACATCTCTAAACTGAACATGGTACTCCCCGAATGGCTTTTTGTAGCCGACACCTCCGACAGGATCGCCGTGAACATAGATTCCTCCGGGCTAAACGTGATGAGACGACAGAAAGTCGCCATTGTACCCATGATCTCAAACTATTTCAACCAGAAATGGAACGGGGCCAATATCCATCGCCTGATCACCTCGGAAAAGCGAAGGCAGGTTTTCATCTCAAGTGTCCTGGAATTGGTTGAAAAATACCACTTCCAGGGGGTGAACATTGACTTCGAGGAACTCACCGAGAACACCGACGAATACCTCATTGCCTTCATGAAAGAGTTATCGGGGGCCCTGCACAGGAATGGCTTCATCGTCACACAGGACATCTCTGCATTCAACGAGGACTACAATATCCCCGAACTGGCAAAATACAACGATTACCTCTTCCTGATGGGCTATGACCAGCACAATGCAAATTCGATGCCAGGCCCGGTAGGAGCGATCAAGTGGGTGGAGGCCTCGCTTGACGAAATTTGCAGTAAAATAGAATCGGAGAAGGTGATCCTCTGCATCCCGGCTTATGGCTACGATTGGCCTGTGGGTTACCACGGGGAGGACATCACCTACCAGGAGGCGGTTACGCGGGCTGCGGAGAACGGGGGGAAAATAACCTATGACAACAATAACTACAACCTGACTTACAGTTACCTGGATGACGACCATCTGAAACATGTGGTCTGGTTTGCCGATGCATGCACCGATTTCAACATCATCCGGGCCTCGGAGGATTTCGGAACGGCCGGCGTGGCACTCTGGAGGCTGGGTTCTGAGGACAGCAGGGTTTGGGATTTCTTTGACAGGCGCCTGGGTCTTGATTTCCTCAGGAAGACCCCCTTTAATACTTCCGTTATGGAACATGTGGCCTCGACCTACAATGTTGATTATATTGGGGCTGGTGAAATTCTCGACATAAAAAGTGCGCCGGGCGACGGGGTAATACGGATGGAAATGGATACATCCGAAAAACTGGTGGCGGAGCAGGAGTACATCTCACTGCCAACCTCTTATGTTATCCAAAAGACGGGGGAGGTGGATAAAGAAATCGCCATTACCTTCGACGACGGCCCCGATCCCGATTATACAACCAAAATTCTCGACATCCTCAAAGAATATAACATTAAGGCAACATTCTTTGTCACGGGGATAAACTGCGAACAGAATGTAATGCTGCTCAGGAGGATCTATGACGAGGGACATGAAATAGGCAACCACACCTTCACCCACCCCAACCTGGAAGAGATCAGCGATGAAAGGGAAAAGCTTGAACTCCGTTCGACCAACCTGATGATCATCAGTGTCACCGGCCATGGAACCATATTTTTCAGGCCCCCCTTCAATACCGATGCGGAACCCCGTAACCTCGACCAGATCCACCCGCTCAAAGTCGCCAAGGAGGAGGGTTTTATAACCGTAGGATCATCCATTGACCCGCGGGACTGGGAGAAAGGCATATCAGCCGACACCATATACCGGAGGGCGGTGGAACAGCAGGACCTGGGAAACATACTTCTTTTGCATGATGCAGGCGGCGACCGTACTGAAACGGTCAAGGCGCTGCCCGCGATTATCAGGTATTACCTAAAGAAAGGATATCGCTTTGTGACTGTTTCGCAGCTCATGGGGCTCCGCCGGAACAGCGTGATGCCACCCGCCGGGGGGCAGTACCTGGGTGTTTTCGACCGTACCATTATTTTCGGAGGTTACTTTCTGCAGTTGTTCCTTTTCGGGCTTTTTTTCGTGGCACTTATCCTTACAATGGGAAAGACCTTCATAAACGGTGTCCTGGCGATTTACAGCTTCAACCGGCAGAAACGGGCCCCTGCGCCTGCGCATGTCAGTCCGGGTAAGGTAAGCGTTATCGTGCCTGCATACAACGAAGAGAAAACCATCCTGAAGACCGTGAACAACCTGCTGGGAACAACTTACCCCGATTTCGAAGTTATTGTTTCGGATGACGGGTCTGAGGATGGCACCTTATCGATTTTAAAACAGAATTTTTCATCCGAGGCGAGGGTCAGGCTGCTGACCATGCCCAACGGGGGGAAGGCCTCGGCATTGCAGGCGGCAATCGCACATGCTTCAGGCGAATTGCTGGTTTGCATCGATGCCGATACCATGCTGGAACCCGGCGCAATCTCCATGCTGACTGAATATTTCAGTGATCCGGAGGTTGCTGCGGTGGCCGGGAATGTGAAGGTCGGGAATGCCGGTAATTTGCTTACAAACTGGCAATCCATCGAATACATTACAAGTCAGAACTTCGACCGCAGGGCTTTTGACATGGTCAATGCCATCATGGTCGTGCCGGGAGCCATCGGGGCATTCAGAAAGGAAGCCGTGATCAGGGCCGGGGGCTTTACCACCGACACACTGGCTGAAGATTGCGATCTCACGCTCCGGCTTATCAGGGACGGAAACGTTATAAGGAACTGCAGCACGGCACTGGCATATACGGAAGTGCCGGAGACGTTAAGGATGTTCCTGAGGCAGCGTTTTCGCTGGACTTTCGGGATCATGCAAAGTTTCTGGAAACACAGGGATCTGCTTTTCAGCCGGAAACATCCGAACATGGGCTGGGTGATACTTCCCAACATCCTGGTTTTCCAGATGCTGCTCCCACTCTTTGCACCGGTTGTTGACGTGATGTTATTCTTTGCCCTGTTCGTTACCCATTCGGGCACCCTGCTGGTCTCCTATATGTTATACCTGCTGTTTGACGCTTCCGTGGCCTGGATTGCGCATTACTTCGACAGGGAGAAGTTCGGCATCGTCAAGCTGTTTTACCTGGCGGTGCAGCGCCTGGTTTATCGCTGGCTGATGTGGTACGTTCTGGTAAAGGCCTATATAAGAGCGGTCAAGGGTGAACTGACACAGTGGGGAGTGTTGAAAAGAACAGGGAATGTGGCCTTCAGCGCTTTAAATGACCGGCCTGCATGAAAAACAATTAAGCACCAAAAATCAATTCAGAACCATGAAAAAGTTGATTGTAATGATCCTTGGATTCAT
>CAIMWF010000144.1 GCA_903845055.1 uncultured Bacteroidales bacterium
GTGTCAACGGCCAGCGGCTCATGCGCCGCATCGGGGGGATGGCCTGGGTGCCTGTGGATCCCGAAAGCCAGATCGAGCCCCAGAACGGGAACGACATCATCACCACCCTCGATGTAAACCTCCAGGACCTGGCAGAAACCTCGCTGCGCAAGGAGCTCATCGCCGACAGTGCCGACCATGGCTGCGTGATCCTCATGGAGGTCAAAACAGGCTACCTGAGGGCCATGGCCAACCTGGGCCGCACCAAAAAAGGAACCTATGAGGAGATTTTCAACTATGCGATCGGCGAAAGCCAGGAGACCGGTTCCACGTTTAAGCTTGCATCTTTCCTGGTGGCGCTCAACGACCGGAAAATAAACCTCACCACCCCGGTGAATTGTTCAGGCGGCATTACCTACTATTCAGGCCGCAAAATGGAGGACTCCCATCACGGGCTGGGGGTGCTCACCGCCCTGCAGGTTTTCGAAAAATCGTCGAATGTGGGAACATCCAGGATGATCTATACCTATTATTCCGACTCTGCACAAAGATATATCGACGGGCTCTACCGCATCGGGATCAACCGGCCGCTGGGGCTCCAGATTGCCGGGGAGGGAAGACCCTACATCAAAACGACCAAAAGCAAATACTGGTCGGCGCTTTCGCTGCCATGGATGTCGATCGGCTACGAAATTTCCCTTGCTCCCATTCATCTCCTGGCACTCTACAATGCCGTGGCCAACAATGGGGTGATGGTAAAACCCCTCTTTGTGCGCGAAATCCGCAAGAACGGCCAGCTTGTGCAACGTTTCAACCCGGTGGTGATCAATCCGCAGATCGCAACGCCCTGGGCTATCCAGCAGGCCAAACTGCTGCTTGAAGGGGTAGTTGAAGAGGGCACCGGGGCAAGCATCAAATCGCCAAACTATAAAATTGCGGGCAAGACAGGCACCGCCCAGATCGCGGCCGGTAATAAGGGATACCGCCAGGGAACCAAACAAGTTCAGTACAAGGGATCGTTTGTGGGATATTTCCCCGCCGACAATCCGAAATATTCACTCATTGTCGTGATTGTAAATCCCAGGAAAGGGAAATATTACGGCGGGGCTGTTGCCGCACCGGTCTTTCGCGAATTATCCGACAAGCTCTATGCCATCAGGCCCGACATCCTGATCCCGTTGCCGGTCGATTCAACCTCGTCACCCTTCCCATTTGCCCAGTCGGGACAGGTGAAAGACCTGTCGGAAGCTTTTTCACAGCTCAGCATGAAGGCACAACCGCAAACAGGGCAATCGCCATGGGCGCGCCCGGAGGCTTCTTCGAACCACATCGTACTCACTCCTGCCTATGTTGTAAAAGGAACCATGCCGGATGTTTCCGGGATGGGTTTAAAGGATGCGCTTTATCTTTTGGAGCAGGAAGGGCTCAATGTACTTGTAAATGGCAAAGGAAGCGTGGTAAATCAATCCATCGTTCCCGGGCACACCATATATAAAGGCATGCCGGTGGTGATCGACCTCAAATTCAAACAGGATAAACCCAAAACCCAGGCATGATGCTGCTCAGCGAAATCATCGGCAACGACATAGCCTCCGTCATCACTGGCAGGACCGACATCCCCATCAGCGGGATGGCGTTCGATTCGCGCAAAGTCATGCCGGGAAATTTGTTTTTTGCAGTCCGGGGAACAACCTCCGACGGTCATGATTTTATAGGAACAGCCATTGAAAAGGGTGCCTCCGCGGTGGTGTGTGAACAAATCCCCGCCCTGGCCCATGAAGGCGTATCATTCGTGGTTACCGCGAAAAGCAGTCTCGCGCTGGGGCTGATGGCCTCCAGGTTCCATGGCAATCCCTCGGGAAAATTAAAGCTGATCGGCGTGACCGGTACCAATGGCAAGACAACCACGGTTACCCTGCTTCACAAGTTGTTTTTCGAACTTGGTTTTGGCGCCGGGCTGATCTCCACGATTAATAATATGGTAAACCTGGCAGAAGTGCCTGCAACCCATACCACCCCCGATCCCCTGCAACTCAACGAATTGCTTGCCCGCATGGTCAGGGAGGGCTGTACGTACTGTTTCATGGAGGTCTCTTCCCATGCAGTCGACCAGGAAAGGATTGCCGGGCTCTCCTTTGCCGGCGGTATTTTCACCAACCTCACCCACGATCATCTCGATTACCACAAAAC
>CAIMWF010000145.1 GCA_903845055.1 uncultured Bacteroidales bacterium
ATTGTTCCGGCGGGGGGATGGATCGGGATATTGGCGTTGAGGGCGACGGCAAAGGCTGCCTTGGCGCGGATAAAATCGATCTGCCCGAGGAAATGGTAGGCGTGGATCAGCACATCGATCTCGGGGCGGATGCGGGCGGCAAAGGCGATCAGGATGCGGATGATCTCGCGTCGTTCGGCATATTCGAGTTCGCGGATCTCGTTGTTGGTCTCAAAAATTTCAGCCGGCTCCACATACACCGTATGACCTGTGGCCGATTCGTCGTGAACGAAGCCCTGGATTTTACGTTTGTGGGTGCTGATCATCGGGATGACGAGCCGGCCATTGCGGATGGTGACTTCCGCATCATCGGGCGTCCAGCCGCTCAGCCGGGCGAGTTTGAAGCTCTGGACGATCTTCCGTTCAACCGACCCGAGGAGCACCTTTTTTTCATGCCTGATCCGGCCCAGCTCCGCCGAGGCGGAATCGCGCACGTCCGATTTGTCGTCAATGATGCGGTCAACCTCGTCGCCGAGCGACTGCAGCAGGGGGATCAGCAGGGAGATGGAAACCTGGTTGGCCGACACCTCGTCGCCCCCGGTCATTTTGAACAGGTTGGGATATTTCTCCCTCTTTTCGGAGAGGAAGATCAGCAAACCGGTGATGGTGGAAACCGAAAGTTTCAACTCCGAAAGCTGGTCGGTCTCCATGTAGGTGCCGGGGATCCGGATGCGCAGGAGTTCGGGAATGAGGTCGTAATAGTCCTGCGACGGGAACCTTTCCTCGAACATCAGGATCTGCTTCAGTTCGGCGGTTTGGAGGAGCCAGGTATGGATTTCGGGGGCATCGGTGGAGAAACCGATCCTGTCGACCCACTGCCGGCCGAGCGAGGAGAGACAATGGTCGCGCAGGATCTGGCGGATCACGTCAAAACCAAGTTTCTGTTCGAAATTTACAGGGAAATACATGGGCTAATGGTCAGAACTCATCGGTGTCGATCGTTTGTTTTTTCTTTTTCCCCTTGACCGGCAGCGGGGTATCCTCATCGCCGCAGTCGAAGTCGACACTGAGTGGTTTGGACGGGCGGTCAAAATCGCGTTTGGTGATGTGCAGGCTGAAGTCGGCATATACCCGCTGCATGTACAGGGCCCATATGGGCAGCGCCATGTTGGCGCCCTGTCCGAGGGTGATGGTCCTGAAATGCGCGGCGCGGTCTTCACAACCCACCCATACACCCGTGACCAGGTCGGGTGTGATCCCCATGAACCAGCCGTCGCTCTGGTTTTGCGTGGTCCCGGTTTTACCGGCGATCGGGTTGTCGAAACCGTATTTTGTGCGCAGCCGGATGCTGGTGCCGGCCTCCACGACGCCCTTCATCAGCTGGATCATCAGGTAGGAGGTCTCTTCGCTTATGGCTTCCTGCGATTTTGCATTAAAGGTTTGCAGGACATTCCCGTTCTTATCCTCGATGCGGGTGATGAAACTGGGTTCGATGTAGACGCCCTTGTTGGCGAAAACGCTCATGGCGCCAACCATCTCGTAGAGGCTGATGTCGCATGATCCGAGGGCGATGGAATAGACCACCGGGATGTCGCTGGTGACTCCCATCTTGTGTGCCATGGCCACCACCGCTTTCGGCGAATATTTTTTGATAAGCTGTCCCGAGACCCAGTTGTTTGAATTTGCGAGGGCCCATTTCAGGGTTACCTGCTCGCCGCGCCTTTCATCGCTGGTGTTTTCGGGAGCCCATGTTTCGCCATTGCCCAGGTCGATGACCGGCTGCACGTTCGGGTAGCGCGAACAGGGCGATTCGCCCTCCTGCATGGCGAGGGTGTAAAGGAAGGGCTTGAAGGTGGAACCCACCTGCCGTTTGCTGAGTTTTACATGGTCGTACTGGAAGAAACGGTAATCGATACCCCCGACATAGGCCCTGACATAGCCGGTGTGCGGGTCCACCGACATCAGCCCCGACTGCAGGAAAAATTTGTAATACCGTATCGAATCCATGGGGCTCATGGTGGTGTCGATCTCTCCCCTGTATGAAAATACCTTCATCTTCACCGGGTTTTTAAATTCCCTGATGATCTCGGCGTCGTTCTTCCCGGCTGTCTTATAATGGAAATAGCGGTCCGTCCGTCGCATGGCCGAAAGCATCAGGTTTTCGGTCTCTTTTTTACCTGAACCGGTTTCAAACGAGAAGGGGGCATTCGGAACGCCTTTCCAGTGTTTAAAGAAGGCGGGCTGCAGCTCTTTGCCGAGGTACTCGATCATCGCCTTTTCGGCATATTCCTGCATTTTGTAATTGATGGTCGTATAGACCTTCAAGCCGTCGCGATAGAGGTTGTAGGGGGTCCCGTCCTCCCTGGGATGCTGGGTGCACCATTCGGCGAGGACCATCCGGAGGTATTCGCGGAAGTAGGTTGCAATGCCGGTGGTGTGATCCTGCAGCCGGTAGTTGGTCATGTCGACGGGGATGGCCTTCAGCGAATCGTATTCGGAGGAGGTGATGTAATCGTATTTCATCATCTGGTGCATCACCGTGTTACGGCGTTCAAAGGCCCTGCCGGGATTGCGCACCGGGCTGAACCAGGTGGGGGCTTTCAGGATGCCGATGAGCATGGCGGCCTCCTCCACGGTGACCTGAGAGGGCTCTTTGTTGAAATAGGTCTTGGCGGCCGATTTGATCCCGTACGACTGGCTTCCGAAATCGACGGTATTGAGGTACATGGCCAGGATTTCATCCTTGGAATAGTTGCGTTCAAGTTTGATGGCGGTGATCCACTCCTTGAACTTGATGAGGGCGGTTTCGACCGACGACCTGTTCTGTTTGCGCGGGAAAAGGTTTTTGGCCAGTTGCTGGGTGATGGTTGAACCCCCTCCCTTGGAGGTTCCGGTGGCCATTCCCCAGAATACCCTTAACATGGCAAATGCGTCAATGCCCGAATGTTTCTCGAAACGGGCGTCCTCGGTTGCGATCAGCGCGTTGATCACGTTGGGCGACAACTCCTTGTAAGGGGTGTTGGAGCGGTTTTCGATGTAGTATTTCCCGAGCTGTTTCCCGTCGCTTGAGATGACTTCGGTGGCCAGGTTGCTCTTGGGATTTTCAAGTTCCTCAAAGCTGGGCATTTTGCCGAACAGCCCGGACCCCACGCATATGAAGAAGAGGATGACAAGGGTGACCAGCCCAACATAGGAAATCCAGAACCCCTTCAGGTATTTTTTAACGGGTATATTGGCGCCACGATTTGACATGCTCTTTTGGATAGGTTGTTGACTCTGGTTATTGTTTTTCGATGCGAAGCCCGATATCACGAATGCCTTTGAGTTCTCTCACGCGCATGGCCTGTTCGAGTTCAAACCGGTATTTTCCCGCCAGCGGGAACTTCAACCCTTTCCGGAAGAGGAATTTACTGTATTTCACACTGCCCATGCCCGAACCCAGCCAGCGGCCGTCGAAATCGGCAAGGGTGAGTTCGAGGGTGTCGCGCGACATGCGCCCGTCGGGACAGGTGGTGGTGAAGAAAAGGAACAGGTTGCTGTAGGTGTATTCCGGGGCATTGCGGACCTTCAGGTAGACGTTGTACCGCAGGTTGTTGTCGGGAATGACGACGTCGAACCTCATTTTATTGCCCGAAACCCAGCCATTGTTTTCAACCACCACGTTTTCATCATATACCCGGTTTGAATCGCACGAGACGAGCAGCCCGACAAACAGGGTAAGCATCAGAAGGAACTTCTTTTCCGGGTTCATGTGCATGGTAGCGGTGAACGGGACGAACTGGTTTATAAATGGTCAAATCGGGTCAGATCATCCTGGCCAGCACCACTTTCAAACTCTGACTTTTTCTCGATGACCTTTGTGAAATCCTCAAGTTTTTCGGGCATGACGCCATTCTTGTTGTCCTCGATGATGGCGATCACCTTGTCGACCGGGATGGCAAACAGGTTGCCTGGATCGTTCAGGTAGGAATACCACATGAGTTTCTGGAAGATGTCGGTTTTCTGGTGAATCGCATCCCCGTGCTTGGTCTTCAGGCGTATTTCGACGGCAGGGATTCCCTTAAGGGCATCCACGTAGGTGTCGTATTCATAGTTGAGGCAGCACTTCAGTTTCCCGCACTGGCCCGCCAGTTTCTGGGGGTTGAGCGAAAGCTGCTGAACCCGGGCAGCGTTGGTGGTGACCGATTTGAAATCGCTCATCCAGGTGGCGCAGCAGAGTTCGCGGCCGCATGAGCCGATCCCGCCCAGGCGGCTTGCTTCCTGGCGCGCGCCGATCTGCCGCATTTCGATGCGGACCTTGAACTCTTCGGCCATCAGCTTGATGAGTTCCCTGAAGTCGACCCGGTCTTCGGCCGTGTAATAAAATATTGCTTTGGTATTGTCGCCCTGGAATTCAACGTCGTTGATCTTCATCTGTAAACCAAGATGGTCGGCGATGTCGCGGGCCCTGAACATAACCGAGGTTTCGGTCTCCACCGCCGTGATCCATTTCTCGATATCGGCCAGGCGGGCTTTCCGGTAAACTTTCTTCACATCTTCGCCCGACTGTGCAGGATTTTTTTTCCGCATCAGGAACCGGACCATTTCACCCGCCATGCTTACGATGCCGATGTCGTGACCGGGAGATGCTTCCACGGCCACGATCTCGCCCACGGTCAATTCCATGTCGGCGGGGGCCCTGAAGTAATCTTTCCTGCTGTTCTTGAACCTTACCTCGACCAGGTCGGGGTGGTGTACGCCTTCAATGTCGGGAATGTCTTTCAGCCAGTCGAACGAATCGAACTTGCTGCACCGGTGCTGGAAGACCATGTCGTTTTTCTGGAAAAGCTTCGGAGCCTGGCAGCATCCCCGGGTAAGGAACGGGTTATAGGGCAGTTTTGCCGGTGTAAACTCAAAAATACCGGGATCTTCCGCGTTGGGATCCTCTGGTTGTATCATCTCGGGCTGAACCTGTAAGTCTTCCGTGTTCTCCATATGGTATAAAATCCTTACAAAGGTACGAAATTCGGTTTTAACTGCTGCACTAATTTCAACGACAGGTCGAGGAAGAGGGTGGGTGCATGGGCGTTGCGCTCAACATGAAAAATGGCTTCGTTCAGCAGGCGGTCGAATTCAACAAGTTTGCCTGCGCTGATGAAGGGCGAGAAATCCCGGATGAACTTCAGCTCTTCCCCTTCGATACCCGCGGGGATGATCCCCCGGTAATTGGCCGATGCGCAGTCGCCCGTGATCTTCAGGGCATAAGCGAGGAAACTTTTCTGCCTTTCGCGGCCGGTTTTGCCTATGTCGTTTGAAAAACCGATCAGGTCCTGGACCTTAGCCGAATAGCAACTCCTCATCCAGCTTCTGAAAATATGAAAATGGCCGGCATCTTCCTCCTTAAGCCCGATTCCTGTGCCATCCGATTTCGGGATCCTGACCATCAGGGTGCGCGAAAGGATGGTGTTTATGATCTGGTCGGGCTCTTCGGAAACCAGGATGAACAGCGTTTTTTCGGGTGGTTCCTCCAGTATCTTCAGGATTTTCGGGGCCGCTGCATAGAAGAGTTTTTCGACCATCCAGATGATCATCACCTTGTAATCGGATTCGTAACTCTTGTAACTCAGCGTGGTGATGATTTCGTTGCAGTCATCCTTGTTGATGATGCCCTGCTTGTTTTCAATGCCGATGGCATCATACCAGCTCTGCAGTCCGGCGCGGAAATTATTGCCCAGGAGGAATTCCCTCCATTCCCCGATGAAATGCCTGCTCTGCGGACTTTTTGTAACCCTTTTGGTGGTTGCCACCGGGAAAACGAAATGGAGATCGGGATGGGCCAGTTTCTGGTATTTGACGCACGACGGGCAGGTGCCGCAGGAATCGGCCTCCGGCTGGCTTTCGGCTCCGGCAGGGTTTTTCCCGGGGATGATACGCCCGGTGCAGTTGATGAACTGGGCATAGGCAATGGCCAGTGCGAGTTTCTCGCTGTCACCCGGGCCATAAAACAGCTGGGCGTGGCTCACCCGCTGATCCATCACTGTGCGGATCAGTTTGCGCTTGATCTCCCTGTTTCCGGAAATGTCGCTGAATTTCATGTCCCCGTATACGTTTCACCAGGCCCTCCCTTTTCCCGGAAGGTTTTTATCTCTTTGCAAATTTACCCGATTTTCCCGACTTTTTGATTTTCTGTCCCAGGCTTCAGCATTTTTCCTTATGTATCGCCTGATGACAGCCAGCCGGTCATCATTTCGAATGATATGGTCGTGGTAACCGGCCTGCCATGCAAAATCCAGGCCTTCGGTATTGGTACGTCGTTTTACGGCGGATTTAAACCCCCGCACGATGGCCGCCAAATTGCCCGATTGGGGGCCGAATTGGTTGGTGGATTTTTGCGGTCGTTGATGTGGTTGTTGTCGCCGTAGAGGCGCACTGCAGTGCGCCTCTACATCCGGATCCCGCGTTCCGTCCGGATCCCGCGTTCCGTCCGGATCCCGCGTTCCGTCCGGATCCCGCGTTCCGTCCGGATCCCCCGTTCCGTCCGGATCCCGCGTTCCGTCCGGATCCCGCGTTCCGTCCGGATCCCGCGTTCCATCCGGATCCCCCGTTCCGTCCGGATCCCGCGTCCCCGCAGGGTTTGTCCGCGCGGGTAAAATCCGGAATATTACGTGAATATGGTCGGGCATGATGACCCATTCGTCGACGACGACATTATCGCGGATTTCAGGGGTTTTTAACAATTCGGACCTTGCGATGTTCCCCGTTTTCGTCAATACCATCCGTTGATTCCTGACCTCCCCGAAATACCGGATCCGCTTATGGGTGCAGATGGTCACGAAATAATACCCCTGAGCATGATAGTCCCATCCAGCGGCACGCGCCGGTTCAACCCGGTAACGGGACTGGTACAGGGTCATTGCCAGAAAATTTCAGGTGTGATGTCCCGGTTTCTTGCTCCCTGGTTATTAGGAGGATAGGGAATGAGGGCAATGGATCGGACGGCATACTTCAGCACCCTCTTTTTTTTACCTGTGAAACATATTTTTGAATGACATTCCACGACTTTAAACCTTAAAAGTTGCATGACCTTTTTTCTGCTTAATCGGGTTGGACCCAATAAGGTGAAGGCCATTCCCGGGAAAGTTATCAACAAAATTCCACATAAGGTCCTCCGGGGTTGGGGTATTGCCATATCAGCTGAATCATTATCTTTGCGCCCTGTATTAAACCGACATTCAGCCATCAATCACCTGTATTTTTGAGACCTGATCCTGCCACTTACCGCAGCATATTCCATTCCCTCCGGATTCCTGCCTTCCTCCTCTCCTGTTTACTGATCCTCACGTCATCGCCGGCACAGATTCCTGCCGGTTATTACAACCCTGCTGCTGGCCTTTCGGGGGAACAACTGCAGGTTGCCCTGTACAACATCATCAAGGGTCATACGGTGGTCAGTTATACCCCGGGGGTATGGAATGCTTTTTATGCAACCGATGTGAGGGCTGATGCCAAGGTGTTCGACATGTATTCTGATATCCCGGGCGGGACACCTTCATACGAATATGACTTTGGTTCTGACCAGTGCGGTTCGGGCGGAGGCGGGTTTGAAGGCAGTTGTTACAGCCGCGAACATTCGTTCCCTAAAAGCTGGTTCAACGACACTTCTCCCATGAATACCGACCTGTTCCATATTTACCCGGTTGACCAGTACGTGAACAATCATCACAGCAATTATCCATACGGCCCTGTTGCCTCTCCCACCTGGACTTCCATGAATGGCTGCAAGGTAGGACCCTGTTCCACCCTAGGATATACCGGTACGGTCTTTGAACCGAGAGATGAATACAAGGGCGATTTTGCCAGGTCCTATTTTTATATGGCAACCCGGTACGAAAATGTCATTGCCACCTGGAAGAATTTCGATCCCGACGGCGCTGTGGTCCTCAACGGGACCTCCTACCCGGCTTTTTACCCGTGGTACATCAACATGCTGGTTGCGTGGAATAACCAGGATCCCGTTTCAGCCAAGGAAATTGCCAGGAATGACTCGGTATACAAAATCCAGAACAACAGGAACCCCTATATCGACCATCCCGAGTATGTCGCAGCCATTTGGAGCCCGACTGGCCCCAACGGTGAGCTGACTAATCATGTAACAGCTTTTACCGCATTGCAGGGCGTACCCTCATACAGCGCCATCAAACTCACATGGAGCGATGCCACGGGTGCCATCGTTCCCGACGGGTACCTCATCAGGGGAAGCAACACTGGTTATTCTTATATCCAGGATCCCATTGACGGGTTGCCGGTCCCTGATAGCGGGCTTGATAAAAATGTGGTTTCAGGAAACCAGGCATGGACCTTCACCGGGTTAAATCCATCCACGACCTGCTATTTCAAGATATTTCCCTATACCAATAGTGGGACCAGCATCAATTTTAAAACCGATGGTACGGTGCCGGCTGCAATCATGACAACCACCGTCGGCATCAGCCAGTTGTTGCCGGGCGATATAGCCATCATTGAAATGGACTCTTCAGATCCCGATAAGTTCTCCTTTATTGCCCTCAGGCAACTGAATGCCGGTACGGTGATCGGTTTTACCGATAACGGGTTCAGTTCTCCGACAACCGTAAGGACAGGGGAGGGTTCTGTAACCTACACAGCTCCTGCAGTCATCCCGGTCGGGACCATCATTTCATGGAGCAGCGGGATGAATGTCGCAGGAACAGGCTGGAATACTGCAACCTCCGGCTTTCAGCTTTCGACCGGCGGGGACCAGGTTTTTGCCTACCAGGGAACATGGGGATCCGGACAGACAATGATTTTCGGGGCACAACTGGGAAATACATCCTGGATCAGCACCGGTTCAGCCACATCCAATACCTCTTACCTGCCGGCAACCCTGGAAGACAACATCACAGCCGTGACATTCCCGGAAAAGAATGGAAATTACAACCTGCTGACCACAGGATCGGTAAACGCACTGGGAGCCCTGATGGCTCACCCTGCCAACTGGACGAAAAGCGCGGGTGCAATGGTCACACCCAACTGGAGCGTAATGATCACTCAAACAACAATGCTTAACCAGAATGCAACGGTCCAGAACATGCTGGTTGGGATCGATGAACACTTCACCATCCAGCCGGGAATAAAACTGACGGTTTTTGGAACCATGACCATCAGCAATGGTTTTTAAAGGGTTTTTTTAACTAACCTTCGCACAAAGGAACTCACGGTTCATCCGGGCAATGTTGGAACGGGAGATCAGTTTCGGGCATTCGGCTTCGCAGGCATAGGTGTTGGTGCAGTTTCCGAAACCAAGCTCATCCATCATCTTTACCATTTTCTTCACCCGCTGTTTTGCCTCCACCTGTCCCTGGGGCAGGAGTGCAAACTGGGAAATCTTGGCAGAGACAAAGAGCATGGCGGAGGCGTTTTTACAGGCGGCCACGCAGGCGCCACAGCCGATACAGGCAGCCGCATCCATCGCGAGTTCCGCAAATTCCTTGCCAACCAGGATGTTGTTGGCCTCGGCGGCACCGCCGGTATTTACAGAAACATACCCCCCCTCCTGGATGATCTTGTCAAAGGCCGAACGGTCAACCATCAGGTCTTTGATCACAGGGAACGGCCTTGCCCGCCAGGGCTCGATGATAATTGTATCGCCGTCCCTGAATTTGCGCATGTGGAGCTGGCAGGCCGTTACGGCATCATCGGGACCGTGGGGACGGCCATTGATATACAGGCTGCACATGCCGCAGATTCCCTCGCGGCAGTCGTGGTCGAATACCACGGGGTCTTCATTCTTCCCGATCAGCTCCTCGTTCAGGATGTCCAGCATTTCAAGAAAAGAACAATTCGGAGAAATATTGTCAATAGGGTAAGTAACAAACCTACCGGCGGATTTCGCATCCTTCTGTCTCCAGATTCTCAGCGTTAACTTCATATACAGATACTGTTTAAAATCGTAAATCGTAAATCGTAAATTATTTATACACCCTCTGCTTCACCTCAATCTCCTCATAAACAAGGTCTTCCTTGTGAAGTTTGAACTCTCCTTCGGAAAGATATTCCCAGGCTGCGACATATTTGTAATCCTCGTCGTTCCGCCTGCACTCTCCCTCCTCGGTCTGGTATTCTTCGCGGAAATGGCCTCCGCAGCTTTCATTTCGGTTCAGGGCATCATGGGCAAGCAATTCGCCGAGTTCAAGGAAATCGGCAACCCTGTTGGCCTTCTCGAGTTCGACATTCAATTCGTTCATCGCACCGGGGATTTTGACATCCTTCCAGAATTCAGCCCTTAACCTGCGGATCAGTTCGATGGCATTTTTCAGGCTGGCTTCCGTCCTGCCCATGCCGACATTTTCCCACATGATCCTGCCGAGTTCCTTGTGGAACTGGTCGACGGACCGGGTGCCTTTTACCGACATCAGTTTATCAAGCCTTTCCTGCACTCCGGCTTCGGCTTCGGCAAATTCGGCCCTGTCGGTGGACATCCGGGCAACCCTGATCTCCCCGGCAAGGTAATTCTGAATGGTATAGGGCAGCACGAAATAACCGTCGGCAAGTCCCTGCATCAATGCGGAGGCCCCCAGGCGGTTGGCGCCATGGTCGGAAAAGTTGGCTTCACCGGCTGCGAAAAGGCCGGTGACGGTGGTCTGAAGTTCGTAATCGACCCAGGTGCCGCCCATGGTATAATGCACGGCCGGGTAGATCATCATCGGGTTCTCATAGGGATTTTCATCCACGATCTTTTCATACATCTGGAACAGGTTGCCATAGCGCTCCTCGATGACATGCTTGCCGAGGCGACCGATCGATTCGCGGAAATCGAGGAACACGGCAAGCCCGGTTTCGCCAACGCCATAGCCTGCATCGCAGCGCTCCTTGGCGGCACGCGAGGCCACGTCGCGCGGTACCAGGTTCCCGAAGGCAGGGTACCTGCGTTCGAGGAAATAGTCGCGGTTTTCTTCAGGGATGTCATTGGCCTTCAGTTTTCCGTGGCGCTGGGCTTCGGCATCTTCCTTGTTTTTCGGGACCCAGATACGGCCGTCGTTCCGGAGACTTTCGCTCATCAGGGTCAGTTTCGACTGGTAATCCCCGTGGACCGGGATGCAGGTGGGATGGATCTGCGTAAAACAGGGGTTTGCGAAAAAAGCGCCCTTCTTGAAGATCTGCCAGATGGCGCTGGTATTTGAACCCATTGCATTGGTCGAAAGGTAAAACACATTTCCGTAGCCGCCGGTGGCAATCACCACCGCATGGCCGAAATGCCGTTCGAGTTTGCCGGTGATGAGGTTCCTGGCGATGATGCCACGGGCTTTGCCGTCGACAAGCACCACATCCATCATTTCATGGCGTTCGTAAAGTTTCACGGTCCCGAGCTTGATCTGGCGGCTGAGCGCGCCATAGGCGCCGAGGAGGAGTTGCTGCCCCGTTTGCCCGCGGGCAAAAAAGGTACGGGAAACCTGGGCACCGCCGAAGGATCGGTTTTCAAGTGATCCGCCGTATTCGCGGGCAAAGGGGACGCCCTGGGCAACACACTGGTCGATGATGCTGTTGCTTACTTCGGCCAGCCGGTAAACGTTGGCTTCACGTGCACGATAATCGCCTCCCTTGATGGTGTCGTAGAATAACCGGTAAATGCTGTCGCCATCGTTCGGGTAATTTTTTGCAGCGTTGATTCCGCCCTGGGCGGCAATGCTGTGCGCGCGCCGGGGGGAATCCTGGTAACAGAAAATCTTGACATTGAATCCCATTTCGCCGAGGGAGGCGGCCGCGGCCGAACCGGCGAGGCCAGTCCCTACGATGATGATGTCAAGTTTGCGTTTGTTGCTGGGATTGACGAGGTTCTGGTGGTCTTTATATTGGCTCCACTTTTTTGCCAGGGGCCCTTTGGGGATCTTTGAATTTAATTCAGCCATGATGACTAACGGATAAGTAAAAAATAAACAGGAATGATGATAAAGCCTAAAGGAACGATGATGGCATAGAAAGTGCCGAACCTGCCGATAAAGCTGTTGTAACGCGGGTGGTTGACCCCCAGGGTCTGCCATGCGGCCTGGAAGGCCTGGTTAAGATGGAACCCGAGCACGATGAACATCAGGATGTACAGGATCGAATATGCCGGGCTGCGGAAGAGTTCCCGGGCGATCACATAAAATTTCGGTTCACCGTCGGGCGCCAGGTTTGGGTTTGCAACCCAGCCGAGCTTGATGAAATAAAAGTTCATGAAGTGGATGATCAGGAAAACGAGCACGATGCCGCCGGTATAGATCATATACTTCGACAGGAAAGGTGTATAGGTTTTGTTGGTGACCATGTAGCGCACCGGCCTGGCCATCCAGTTCTGCACCTGCAGGATAATCCCGAAAAGGACGTGGAGGATGAACCCGGCAAACAGCCCGATTTCAAACACCTTCACAATGTAGTTTGTCCCCATGAAATGGGCTGCGGCGGAAAACCAGGCTCCATCGTCGTTGCGGAGCAGGCATAGGTTGATACCCAGGTGAACCACCAGGAAGATCATCAGGAACAGACCCAGAAATGCCATCCAGATCTTTTTTGTGATCGAAGAAAAACGTAAAAAAGAGGAATTCATAACAAGCTTTTAATATATTTGTTCGTTGTTTCAAAATTAGGACGAAATAATTACCAAAAAATAAATCCACAAAAAATTTTCACAATTCAAATCCATTCTAAATTATGTTCCCATCAACTGTTTACAGCGATCGCCGCAAAAAACTCCGCGCAGAACTGTCAGGCGGCCTGGTTTTGTTTTTAGGCAACCAGGAGGTCCCCTTCAACTACCCGGCCAACACCTATTCATTCCGCCAGGACAGTAATTTTTCCTATTTTTTCGGGCTCGATCATCCCGACCTTGCCGGGATCATGGACCTGGATGGCGGGTTTGACATGATCTTTGGGAACGATGTGGATATCGACGACATCATCTGGATGGGCGTCCAGCCTACGATCAGGGACCAGGCCGCCCTGGTTGGCGTTACCGAAACCGCCCCGCTGAAAGCGCTGAATGAACTCGTAACAGGTGCCTTGACCCAGGGCCGGAAGATCCATTTTGTACCGCCTTACCGCGGCGAAACGATCCTCTGGCTTTCCGACATGCTCGGGATTCCCCATCTTGAACTGAAGGCAAATGTTTCCGAACCGCTCATCCGTGCCATCATCAGGTTGCGCATGAAAAAAGAGGCCATCGAGGTAGCTGAAATTGAAAAAATGGTCGATGTTGCCTGGAAAATGCATACCACGGGAATGAAGATGGCAATGCCGGGGATCGTCGAACGAAGCATTGCCGGCACCATCGAAGGGATTGCCTTGTCGGAATGCGGGCCGGTCTCCTTCCCGGTGATCCTCTCCATCAACGGGCAGACGCTTCATAACCATTACCACGGGAATACCCTCGTTGAAGGAAGGATGCTGGTCATCGACGCCGGTTGCGAAAATGACCTGCACTATGCCAGCGACATTACGCGCACGGTGCCGGTGGGCGGAAAGTTCAACGCCAGGCAGAAGGGGATCTACGAGGTGGTGCTCACTGCAAACCTCGCCGCCATGAAAGCCGTTAAGCCCGGCGTGCCTTTCCGCGACATCCATATGATCGCTGCCACCGAGATTGCAAAAGGCCTGACCGCCCTGGGCATCATGAAGGGTAACCCTGAAGAGGCCGCCGCCAGGGGAGCGCATACCCTGTTTTTCCCCCACGGGCTTGGTCATCCGCTTGGTCTGGATGTGCATGACCTTGAAGGGCTTGGCGAAAACCTGATCGGGTATGACGACGAGGTGCAGCGCAGCAAGGAATTCGGGCTGGCTTTTCTCCGGTTTGGCCGTAAACTCCAGGAGGGGTTTGTGATGACCATCGAACCAGGCATCTATTTCATTCCCGAGCTGATCGATATCTGGAAGGCCGAAAACAAGCTGGCCGCCTTCATCAATTATGATGTTGTGGAAACCTACAAGGATTTCGGCGGCATCCGCATCGAAGACGACGTGCTGGTCACTGCCGATGGATTCAGGGTGCTCGGGAAACCGATTCCAAAGACAGTGGAGGAAATTGAAAAGATAATGCAGGAAATTTGAAAATTTGGGGATTTGAAAATTTGGGGATTTGGGGATTTGAGGATGTGAAAATGATTGTAATGGAACATGCCATTTCCTTCAGTTGCCTATTGCCTATTGCCTATTGCCTAATTTTACCTTATGGACTCCATTAAATTTCAGAAAAAGAATATCAGTTACACCGACGAAGGTTCGGGTAAAACCATGGTCCTGATCCATGGTTTTACGGAATCGCTGGGGATCTGGAAAAACTTTGCAGCGCAACTTTCAAAAAAATACCGCGTCATCTGCATCGATCTGCCGGGTCACGGGAAAAGCGATACGATCGGCCCGGAGCACTCCATGGAGTTGATGGCGGATGTTGTCTTTGCCATCCTGAAAAAGCTGAAGGCGGGCAAATGCCTGATGACCGGCCATTCGATGGGAGGCTATGTAACCCTGGCCTTTGCCGGAAAGTATCCCGGCAGGCTCAACGGCATCTGCCTCTTCCATTCGCATTGTTTTGCCGACACGCAGGCTGAGCAGGAGAACCGCAGACGCACCATCGGCATTGTCGACCAGGATAAATTCAGCTATATGGCCCAGTTTATTCCCAGTCTTTTCCCGGTTGAGGTGCATAAGAA